>JALYPS010000168.1 GCA_030856285.1 Pseudomonadota bacterium | reverse complement strand
GATCAGGGCGAAGCGGCATAGGTGGGGATTGATCTCGCCCGCTATGGCCAGGGTATTCATGCGGCGTCCTCAACGAACGAAACCTAGGGCGCGTTGATTAACCAAACATTGTCCGGGACTTGGGTGGCCCGTCGCCCCCTCCCCCAAAATGGGGGGAGGAGACGCCAACCTTCTGCCTTTGGTGCGTCCCGCCTATTGAGCCGGACGCACTTCGACCGGCAGGCCCAGCGCTTCCAGCTGGGGCTGGACGACGGCGGCGTCGCCGACGACGACCCAGACGAACTGGGCCGGGTTGATGGCGGCGCGGGCGGCGGCGTCCATGTCGGCGGCGGTCAGGGCGCGGGTGCGGCTGGCCAGGGTCTCCTGATAGTCGTCGGGCCGGCCGTACAGGGCGTTGGAGCGCAGGGCGCCGAGGATCTGGCCAGAGGTCTCGAAACCACCGGCCAGGCCGCGGGTGTCGCCGTTGATGGTGCGCTCCAGCTCGGCGGGGGTGACGCCGTCGGTCTGGAGGAAGCGCTCATACTGGGCGATCAGGGCGGCGATGGACTCGCCGGTGCGGTTGGCCTGGACCGGGGCGTTGACGATGTAGGGGGCGCGGTGCTGCATCGTGTTGACCGTGCCGCGGACGCCGTAGGACCAGCCCTTGGTCTCGCGCAGATCGGCGTTGATCCGCGACAGGAAGTCGGTGCCCAGAACGCTGTTGGCGGCGGTCAGGGTCAGCAGGTCATCGGTGCCGGAGACGGGCAGGACCGCGCCGCCGTAGATGATCGACTGCGGCGACTGGGGCCGGTCGATCAGGACGATGCGGGCCGTGGTGGCGGGGATGTCGGCCGGGAAGGCCTTGGTCCCGCGCGGGGCGGCCGGGGCGCGCCAGTCGCCGAAGGACCGCTCGAGCCGCTGGGTGATATCGGCCAGCGGCAGGTCGGAGACGACGAAGATGCGGGCGTTGTCGGGGCGGACCCACTGGGCGTGTTCGGCGATCAGGTCGTCGCGGGTCAGGGCGGTGATGGTCTCGGTCGTACCCGTGCCGTTGAAGGGCCGGCCGTAGGGACTGTCCGCGCCATAGATCAGCGGCGGCAGGGCGCGGGCGGCGATGGCCGCGGGCTGGGTGCGCTCATTGGCCAGGCCGGCGAGGCGCTGGGCGCGCACACGCTCGATCTCGGCCGGGGCGAAGGCGGGATTGCGCACCATGTCGGACAGCAGGACCAGCGAGGGGTCGAGGTTGGTGGTGACGGCGGTCAGGCTGGCGGCGGTGCGGTCCATGGAGGCGCCGACATTGACCGAGGCGCCGAGCCGCTCCTGGGCCTCGGCCAGGGCGTTGGAGTTCCGGGTGGTCGTGCCCTCCTGCATGAGGTTGAGCATCATGGCGTGGACGCCGAGGGCCTCAGCGTCGTCGGCCGCGTAGCCGGCGTCGAACTCGACGGCGACGCGGGTGACGGGGACGGTGGTCGATTGGGCGTAGACGACCTCGACGCCGTTCGAGAGCATGGCGCGCTGCACGTCGGGGAAGTCGATGTTGGAGACGTCGCCGATGGGGGGCATCGGCGAGCGGGCGACGCGCTGGATCTCGGTCGCCTCGACCGGCGTGGCGCCGGACGGGGCGGCGGCGGCCTCGACATAGGCCTCGCGCTCGCCGGGCTCGACGATCTGGCTGTAGACCGGGCGGCGCAGCCAGCGCTGCATGGCGTCGCGCACCTGGCCCGGGGTCACGGCGGCATAGGCGGCCAGCTGGGTCCGGTAGAAGTCGGGATCGCCGGCGTAGAGCTGCCCTTCGGCGAGGGCGGAGGCCTTGCCGTTGACCTGTTCCAGACCCTGGATGGTGCGGGCGGCGTACTGGGTGACGACCCGGTCGATCTCATCCTGGGTCGGGCCGTTCTCGAGGAAATCGTTGAAGACGCCGTCCATGCGGGCTGTGACCGCCCCGGCGGCTTCGCCCGGCTTGACGTTGGCGGAGTAGCTGAAGAAGCCGAGACGGTGGAAGGCCTGGGCTCCGGCGCTGACCGAGGAGGCGGTCTGGTCGCCGCGAACGAGGGCGTTGTCGAGGCGCGAGGAGGCGAGGCCGCCGAGGATGGAGGCGCCGACGCTGAGCGGCACGGCGTCGGGGTCGAGCATGCCGGGCACGACCCAGGCGCGGCTGAGGCGGGTCTGGGCGACGCGGTCGCGCAGGACTTCCTCGACCGGAGCGGCCAGGGTCGGAATGTCGGCGGCGGCCGGGACATTCACCGGGCCGGGGGCGATGGAGCCGAAATAGCGGTCGGCCAGGGTGCGGGCGGTGGCCTCATCGATGTCGCCCGACAGGACCAGCACGGCGTTGTTGGGGCCGTAGTTGTCACGGAACCAGTTGCGCACGGTCTCGAGGCTGGCGGCGTCCAGATCGGCCATGGAGCCGATGGTCGAGTGGCGATAGGGATGGCCGACGGGGAAAAGGGCGTCCTGCTGGGCGTAGGAGGACAGGCCGTAGGGCTGGTTGTCGCGCTGGCGCTTTTCGTTCTGGACCACGCCGCGTTGCAGATCGAGCACCTCCTGGCCGACCTGGCCGAGCAGGAAGCCCATGCGGTCGCTTTCGAGGAAGAGGGTCTGCTCCAGCGCCGGGGTCGGCACGGTCTGGAAATAGTTGGTGCGGTCGAACCAGGTGGTGCCGTTCAGGCCGGTGGCGCCCGCGGCGCTCATGGCCTGGATGTGGCTGGTCGGGGAGTTCTCGGATCCGCCGAACATCAGGTGTTCGAACAGGTGGGCGAAGCCGGTCGAACCGGCGGGCTCGTCCTTGGAGCCGACGTTGTACCAGATGGACAC
>JALYPS010000159.1 GCA_030856285.1 Pseudomonadota bacterium | reverse complement strand
TATTCGACCACCGGGCCGCTTTCGCCGGTGGACATGACGGCGGCGGACGAGGCGGCGCAGCCCGTCAGCTCAAGATCGCCCAGCTTGACCATGGCAGTCAGCGGATAGGTCCGGTCGCTCATCCCGTCCGAACATTCCGTCGTGATCAGGGTGACGCTCAGCGCGGTTCCATCGGCGGTTTCCGCCTCATAGGTCGCCGTCGTGCCCTGGACCAGGGGATTGGGCTGCGGCGCGCGCAGCCCGGGCTGCTCGGGGGTCGTATAGACCATCTCCGTCCCATTCAGGTCGACGCTCCAGAACGGCTCGGTGCCGAGGGCGCGGACCGGTTTGGCCAGATCGACCCCGCCGAGCACCGGCGCGGGCTCGGGCGCCTCGGGCGGCGGGGCCGGCTCTTCGGCCTGCGAACAGGCGGCGAGGACGAGCACGGCGAGGGCGGCGAGGACGGGACGCATGGGAGACTCCGGGGCTGGCGTCAGAAAGCGCAGACCCGGGTCCGGGGTCAAGCCCGCCGGCCGCCTTACAGCCAGCCTTTACGCTTGAACCATACCAGCGGCAGGATCACCGACACCACCATCGCGGCCAGTGCGGCGGGATAGCCCCACCGTTGCGACAGTTCGGGCATGAAGTCGAAATTCATGCCGTAGATCGAAGCGATCAGGGTCGGCGGCAGCAGGGCGACTGCGGCGACGGAGAAGATCTTGATGATCGAGGACTGCTCGATATTGATCAGGCCGAGGGCGGCGGAAAGCTGGAAATTGATCGAGGCCGCGACCGACTGATTGTGCGCCATCAGGCTTTCCGCATCGCGGCTCAGCGATCGCAGGTGCGCGCGCGCGTCGTCGGTATCGGCCCGCTCGTCCACGCCGATGAAGGCGAAGATTCGCGACAGACCGGCGAGGCTCTGTTCGATCCGGGCATTGGCCATCTGGGCCTGTCCCAGTTTGGTGATCAGCTTGTCGAACCCGACGGCCTTCCTGTCGGCGAAGACGTGGCCGGCGATGGCTTCGACGCGCGACACGTTCTTCGACAGGATGTCCGAAGCGCGGTCGATCACCGCCTCCATCAGGTTCAGGAACATGTCGGTTCCGGACGCGCACAGGGCGGGCTCCCGCTGCAGCTTGTCGATCAGCAGGGCGAAGGGTTTGGGGTCGGTATAGCGGATGGTCGCCAGCGGGCCGCTGGTCAGTACGAATGTGACCGGCTCGACCCCCGGAACGGGGTCGTCGCCATGGGTGATAATATCGGCGGTGGCGTAGGTGGCACCGTTCTGGCGATAGACGCGGCTGGACGCTTCCAGCTCGGCCATCTCCTCGCGCGTCGGAATGGACAGGCCCAGCGCCTTTTCGACCGCAACGTCTTCCTCGCGCGTCGGATCGATCAGATCGATCCAGATGGCGTCGGGCGGGAGGATCCAGTCCACAGGATCAACCGTGGACGGTTCGCAATCCGTGCAGCCGGCGCGATAGACGCGGATCATGCGGGGACCCCTGACAGGGTCAGGCGATCAGGGCTGGCCGTTGCCGGCCGGGGCCGAGGCCATGAGCACGCCGTCGGTCGGCAGCCTCGGGGCTTTGTGGATAAAGCCATAGGTCGGATAAACGGACGTGCCGAGGTCATGAATCGGGTTGTACCAGACCTTGACCGCGGTCCAATCGCCGTCATGCGAGACATCGACGACGGTGACGTTTTCCTCGACCCGGCCGCGGCTGCCGCCCCAGTTGGCGTGAGTCACGCGGATTACGCGGTCGGTCAGGATTTCCGAGACGACGGCGACATGGCCGCGGGTCATCCGGCCGCTGGGCTGGAAGGCGAGGACCGAACCGGTCTCCGGACGCGTGCTGGTGCGAAACCGGCCCTGGGCCTGACGCCACCAGGTCAGGGCGTCGCCGAAGATGTCGATTCCGGAGAACATCCGCGCGAAGGTCACGCACTGCCAGTAAGGCTCGTCGGCCTTCGCGACGGGGGCATATCCCAGCGCAGAAAATCCGAGGGTCGCTGCAACTACAGCGGCTGTGAGCCGTTTCATCATGCTGGCGAAGGTCCCGACCTGTTTCAGTGCGCTAGCCTTAGACGATAGTTTCCGAGGGTTGAAGAACCCTATCGGGCGAGTTCGTGCGCGCTTTCGCCGCAGCCGACCGTGCCGCGCGTCGATCCGCTAACCCTCTCAAAGCCTTGCGGGCCGGGCGTTCCACGAGGTGGTAGGTGATCATCGCCGCGACCGGAATCGCCGCCACGAGCGCCAACCACACAATGATGTGAAACCGCTTGTCGTCCGCGCCGGTCAGCCGCGCGGCGACATTGGTCGTCAACAGCAGCACCGGCGCGCAGACCATGTAGATCGAATAGCTGATCTCGCCGAGATAGACGCCGAGCTTCGAGCCCAGAACGCCCGCGCGGGCGTTGTCCAGAGAGCCGAGGCCCAGGATCAGCCCGCCGGCGGCAAGGACGGTGAAGGCGTCCCACAGCCCCAGCGAGGCGCTGATCAGAACGGCCGCGCCGCTAGCCAGGGCGACCCAGCCGGCGAAGGGCACGCCGCCGCGGCGATGCACCAGATAGAGGGCGCAGCCGAGGGCGAAACAGGGAACGATCCGCAACGCGCCCCAGCGGAAGGTGGCCTCGGTCAGAGAATAGCCCGCCAGCGGCTCGAAGGCGGCGTAAAGGCCCAGGGCGAAGGCCGCGGCCAGCGCCGCGGCCAGCACCGGCCGGTCGCGCAGCCGCCAGGCGACGAAGGCGAAGGCGGGGAAGCTGAGATAGGCGGCCCATTCCGCCGAGATCGACCAGGACGGATGGTTGAACGCCGAACTGGGGGCCAGCCCCCAGGCGTGGGTCAGGGTCAGGTTGGCCGGGAGGGCGCGCCAGTCGGTCAGGCTGCCGTCAATGCTCAGGCCGGCGACGCCGGCGGCGAGGCCAAGGCCGACCACGCCGAACAGGGTGACCAGATGCAGAGGATAGACCCGCGCCAGCCGCGCCCACAGGAAGCCGCCATAGCTGAACCGCTTCTCGCCGGCCGCCTCGAGATAGACGTGGCTGAGAATGAAGCCGGACAGGACGAAGAAGGTCTCGACGCCCAGATAGCCCCTGGTCACGGCGACGGGGACCCAACTGACATCGAGGTGCGGCCAGGCCGTGTAGAGCACCACCCACAGGGCCGCGAGGAACCGCAGGGTGGTCAGGGCGCGCAGATCGGGGGGCGTCGGAACGGGCGTCATGGCCCGAAGACTAGCCGCAGGGGGTACAGGAACCGTTAAACGGCGTCGGGGATGTGCTTCAGGTCGCGCATTCCGAGGGTTTCGCCTCGCCCGGCGCATACATTTCGCAGGACCGGTCGATCTCGCTCTGGATCATCTCGCAGGGGTTGGCGACGTTGCAGGGCGGGCGGGTGGCAGGGCTGACGGCGATGCACCGGTCGACCAGCCGCTGCGCCGCCTCGGCCCCGATATCGTTCAAACAGGTGACCGGCGCGCCGACGGGCGCCATGATCACGGCTGGATCGACTTCTTCCTGAGGCGGTGCGTCGGCGGGCATTTCAGGGGCCGGCGCGGCGGCCGCGGACTCATCCGCCGGCGCTTCGGCGGGGCGTTCGCAACCGGAGACCAGCGCGGTCACGGCCAGCAAGGCGATTACGGTCCGGCGCATGGGCACTCCGATCGTCGCGAGAAGCGGCAGCATAGGCACGGTTCGCCCCGCTACGGAAGCATCAGCGCCCAGTCCTAACGCCCGAGCGCGGCCCGCTGCATGGCGAACAGCTCCGCACAGCCGCCCTCGGCCAGCTGGAACAGCCGGTCGAACTCGGCGCGGGAGAAACCGCGCTTCTCGCCCGTGGCCTGGATCTCGACGATTGCGCCCGCCCCGGTCAGGACGAAGTTGGAATCGGCCTCGGCGGTGGAGTCCTCCTCATAGTCGAGGTCCAGCACGGGCTGGTCGCTGCAGACGCCGCACGACACCGCCGCGACCTGGTCGAGGATGGGGTCCGTCTTGAGCACGCCCTCGGCGCGCAGATAGTCGAATGCGCTGGCCATCGCGACCCAGGCGCCGGTGATGGCCGCAGTGCGCGTGCCGCCGTCGGCCTGGATGACATCGCAGTCCAGCACCACCTGACGCTCGCCCAGCGCCTTCAGATCGACCACGGCGCGCAGCGAGCGGCCGATCAGCCGTTGGATTTCCTGCGTTCGGCCGGTCTGTTTGCCGCTGGCGGCCTCGCGCCGGCCGCGGGTGTGGGTGGCGCGGGGCAGCATCCCGTATTCAGCCGTGACCCAGCCGGCGCCCTTGCCGCGCATCCAGCCGGGGACATTCTCCTCGACCGAGGCCGTCACGAGCACCTTGGTATGGCCGAACGTCACGAGACAGGAGCCCTCGGCGTAGCGGTTGACGCCGGTCTCCAACGTCACGGCGCGGAGCTGGTCGGGAGTGCGGTCGGACGGGCGGGCGGTGGTCATGGGCGGATTTCCTCGGATGCCGCTTGGACGGGGCGGCGGCGCTGCTTATCCTGAAAGCGTGAGCCTGTATGCCCCCGTAACGTCGCCCGCCGAGGTCCGGCTTCGTCCGGCCGCGCTCGACGACGCCGACCTGCTGGCCGAATGGGACAGGGAGCCGCATGTCATCGCCTGTTCGACCGATGACCCGGAGGCCGACATCGCCTTCGGCGGCATCCAGTGGCGCGAGGAGTTGGCGGACCAGTCCGGGGTCAGCTTTTACTGCATCGCCGAGGCCGACGGGCGCCCCGTCGGGGTCCTGCAGATCATCGATCCGCATCTGGAGCCGACGCACTACTGGGGCGAGATCGAGCCGAACCTGCGGGCCATCGACATCTGGATCGGGCCGAAGGACGCCCTGGGCCGGGGCTACGGCACACAGATGATGACCCTGGCGCTGGACGCCTGTTTCGCCGCGCCGGAGGTGACGGCGGTCGTCATCGATCCGCTCAACTCCAATAAGGAGGCGCACCGCTTCTATCAGCGGATGGGTTTCGCGGTCGTGGGCCGCAGGATGTTCGACGCGGACGACTGTCTGGTGCACAGACTGTCGCGGGAAACGTGGGATGGGCGGCGCCGGGCATGACCTTCGACCCGCTTCTGACGTCGCTTCCGCCCTCCGCCGGTCTGGCCTCGCTGGACCAGCGCGCCCGCGACATCTTCCGCCGCATTGTCGAGAGCTACCTCCAGACCGGCGAGCCCGTCGGGTCGCGAACCCTGTCGCAGACCGGCATCGCCCTGTCGCCGGCCTCGATCCGCAACACCATGCAGGATCTGACCCTGGCCGGGCTGCTGGGCGCGCCGCACACCTCGGCGGGGCGGATACCGACCCATGCGGGCCTGCGGCTGTTCGTCGACGGCCTGCTGGAGATCGGCGATGTCGGGACCGAGGAACGGCGCGAGATCGACGCCCGTTTGGCGGGTCGCGGGCGCAGTTTCGACGAGGCTCTGAACGAGGCCTCCAGCCTCCTCTCGGGCCTCGCCGGCGGTGCCAGCATCGTCGCCAGCCCGGTGCGCGAGGCCGGGGTCAAGCACGTCGAGTTCGTCGCCCTCGGCCACGATCAGGCGCTGGCGGTGCTGGTCGGCGACGACGGCTCGGTCGAGAACCGTTTGATGCCGCTGAAGGCCGGGGTGACGCCCTCGACCCTGACCGAGGCCTCCAACTTCCTCAACGCCCGGCTCAAGGGTCGGCCCCTGCACGAGGCGCGCACCGAAATGCGCACCGAACTGGACGCCGCCCGCCGCGAGCTGGACGCCGCCGCCGCCCGTCTGGTCGAGGACGGCATGGCCGCCTGGTCGGGCGGGGCCGAGCGCGAACGGTCGCTGATCGTGCGCGGCCGGGCCAATCTGCTGCACGATCGCGAGACGGCCGAGGATCTGGAGAAGGTCCGCATCCTGTTCGACGACCTGGAGCAGAAGGAACAGCTGATCGGCCTGCTCGACGGCGTGTCGACCGCGCAGGGGGTGCGCATCTTCATCGGGGCGGAAACGAGACTCTTTTCGCTTTCGGGTTCCGCCGTGATCGCGGCGCCCTATATGACGGGCCGGCAGAAGGTTCTGGGCGCCATCGGCGTGATCGGACCTGCACGGCTGAACTATGCCCGCATCATCCCGTTGGTGGACTACACCGCCCGGGTGCTGGGCCGGATACTGGACGGACAAGAGACTTGAGCGACACACACGACGACTTCCCCAACTCTGAAGAGCTGGCCGCCGATATCGCGGAGGCCGAGGCCAACGCCGAAGCCGGGCTGGATGACGGCCTTGGGCCCATCGACGCCCTGATCGCCGAGCGCGACCAGTGGAAGGACCGCGCCCTGCGCGCCGTGGCCGAGGCCGAGAATACGAAGAAGCGGGCCGAGACCCAGTCCAACGACGCCCGCGCCTACGCCATTCAACGCTTCGCCCGCGACCTGCTGGGCGTGGCCGATAACCTTGAGCGGGCGCTGCAGGCGGCCCCGAAGGACGCCGACGCCGGCGAAGCCGGTCTGGTCGCCGGGCTGGAGTTGACCCAGAAATCACTGCTCCAGGCCTTTGAGAGCAACAATCTCAAACGCGTCGCGCCCGAACCGGGCGAGCCGTTCGATCCGCACCTGCATCAGGCCATGATGGAGCAGTTGTCCGACAGCGTGCAGGGCGGGCAGGTGATCCAGACGTTGCAGGCCGGCTACGCCCTGTTCGGCCGCACGGTGCGCCCGGCCATGGTGGTGGTCGCCGCCCGGGGCTCCGGCGCCGCCGCCGGCAATGCGGCCTATGTCGCCGCCGGCGCCACGGGCGGGAATTTCGACCAGAAGGCCTGAATCGTGGGGTCTCCTCCCCATCTGCGATGGGGAGGGGGACCGCGAAGCGGTGAAGGGTAGTGCGGCCGCCCCCCGTCGAGTCACGATTGCCGTGAAGCTGGACCGGCTTTTCGAAGCGTGAGATTGATCCGGCCGCCGCCCGGGACAAGGGTCGAGGAGCCCGCGATCACCCGGTCGATCCCGTGCCGCGCCAGCCGCGCCGGACCGGTCAGGGCGCAGACGTCGCCTGACGCCAGCCGCACCGTCCGCGTCGGTCCGCCGCCGGCCGCCCCGATCCGGAACACCGCCGCATCGCCGAGCGAGACCGACAGGACCGGCGCGCTGTGGTCCTGCTCATCAAGGTCCTGATGCAGGCCCATCTTCGCCCCGCCCCGGTACAGGTTGACCAGACAGGCGTCCGGCGGCTCGGGCCAGCCGGTCAGGTCGCTCCATAGAGCGGGCAGCGCCTCCGGCATCGGGGGCCACGGCTGACCGGTCGCCGGATGGGTCGGCTGATAGCGATACCCGGCCCGGTCCGAGACCCAGACCAGCGGTCCCATGCCGGTCATCTCGACCGAAAACGGCCGCCCGCCCGGCGTCACGGGCCGGTAGAAGGGCGCCTCTTCGGCGGCGGCCAGCACGGCCGCCAGCAAATCCGCCTGTCCGGACGCGGAAAGGGCTCCCGGCCAGAACCGGAAGCCCTCCATTCCCGTATCGATCTCACGCGGTCCATTCACCCCCGAAAGGTAGGAAGGCGAAGCCCGGCCTCAAGTAGCCCGAAGGGCGGTAGGCCCAGCAAATCCGCTGAGGCGCCCCGCGCCTCAGCGCGTGTAGTAGTAGTCGGCGATCTGACAGACGTTGATGTTGAAGCGCGTCAGCACCTGGCCGTTGGTGAACTCGGCCTTGAAATCATAGAGGCAGGCGCCCGAGCCATCGTCGATGTTCATCGTGATGCTGTTGCCGGCGGCCAGCGTGCCGCGGCCCAGCATGTCTTCTTCCCAGTTGTCGACGCGGGAATCCGAGGCGTAGAAGCGCAGCATGGTCCAGCCGGTGTTGTTGTGGATGCGGACCCGGCGATTCAGGCCGTCGCGCGACTGGGCCGGCGCCGAAACGGCGACCTTGTCGGCGGCGACCACCGGCTCGGCGGCGGCGACGGAAGCGGTTCCGAGGGCCGCCACGATCAGTGCGGCGCGGGCGATGGTCTTGAAGGTGTTCACGTCAGTCTCTCCCCAGCGGCCGGACCCGGTTGGCTCGGCGATGACGCTGTTATGCCATTTTTCGGGCAGGTCCGCATCTGACGGACCCTGACAGTTGAATCGCCCCTCAGGGCCGTTTGGGGCTTGCAGGCGGGGGGGTGTTTCCCATATCGGCCTCAACCGCCGTAAATCCCCGCACTTCGTGGGGCTTTGCGGCCGGAACCGTACCAATCGACCTCAAGACCCTGACACCGGGGGCGGTCACGCGCGGCGCTTCGCTTTAAAAGGCCGCCGCATCGCCCGCTGAAATGGAGTGAAAGACCACCAATGGCCAAGATCATCGGCATCGACCTGGGCACCACGAACTCGTGCGTGGCCGTCATGGAGGGCAAGACCCCCAAGGTCATCGAGAACGCCGAGGGCAACCGCACCACGCCCTCTGTCATCGCCATACAGGACGGCGGCGAGACCCTTGTCGGTCAGCCGGCGCGCCGTCAGGCCGTGACCAACCCGACCAACACCTTCTTCGCCATCAAGCGCCTGATCGGCCGCTCGTTCGACGACCCCGTGGTCGCCAAGGACAAGAAGATGGTGCCCTATGAGATCGTCAAGGGCCCGACCGGCGACGCCTGGGTGCGCGCCAACGGCAAGGACTATTCGCCCCAGCAGATTTCGGCCTTCACCCTCGGCAAGATGAAGGAGGCCGCTGAGGCCTACCTCGGCGAGACCGTGACCCAGGCCGTCATCACCGTGCCGGCCTATTTTAACGACGCCCAGCGTCAGGCCACCAAGGACGCCGGCAAGATCGCCGGTCTGGAAGTGCTGCGCATCATCAACGAGCCTACCGCGGCGGCCCTGGCCTATGGGCTGGAGAAGAACGACGGTCAGAAGATCGCCGTCTACGACCTCGGCGGCGGCACCTTCGACGTCTCGATCCTCGAGATCGGCGACGGCGTGTTCGAGGTGAAGTCGACCAACGGCGACACCTTCCTCGGCGGCGAGGACTTCGACCTGCGTCTGGTCGATTATCTGGCCG
>JALYPS010000130.1 GCA_030856285.1 Pseudomonadota bacterium | reverse complement strand
AAGTAAGAACAGCGTTCAATAGAACGGAATAGAAGCGATCGTCCCGATTCGTCGCCTGAAACAGGTCGCCGAAACCGTCGCCGGGCTCGAACACGGCCGCCGAGGCCCTCAGCACCACATTCTGCGTCATCATCGGCCGCCAGATGGCCGAGACCGACACGTCAATGCCCAACGCCTTCGGAATCGACCCTTCCTGCCGCAGGGCCTGCACCACCGCCGTATCGGCAAACCACAGATGGTTGGCGTTGGCGCTCACCCGCAGTTGGGGCGTCAGGTCCAGATCGGTCCCGAACCCGAGCAGCATGGTGCCGGGGTTGTTGAAGTTGGACTGCCCCTCCTCCTTGGACGAGCGCAGCGAATTCAGCACGCCGTTGCGGCCGTTGACCCCTATGGCCCTTCCCCCACCGGCGAAGGGAATGGACTGGCGAATCCAGTAGCTGGTGTCAGCCCCGGCGAACTGCGGGTTCTCGAAGATGGCGTCGAACCCCTCCTCGACGTCGTCATAGGGGTCCGTATCACCTGAGGCGTAGAGGCCAGAGGCGCGGAACCGCATCCAGTCGAAATCGATCGAAGGCTCGACCGCCAGGAACCAGGCGCTAATGTCCGCGGGCTGGCCGGTGAACATGCTGTTCCGGTCCTCGCCCAGGGCCGCATAGACCGAGGCCGTCAGATTGATCCGCCCGATCCGGCCGTCAGCGTTGTAGCCCAGATAGACGACATCATAGTCCCGGCCCCGCAGGTCGCCGAGCAGCGCTGGCCGGGCGGGGAAGCCGTTGTCATCGATGTGGATGTCGTCCCGCTCGCGGTTGCGGTTGTAGATCACCGTCCATTGCGAGGTCATGCCCGGGACCGGCAGATCCTGACGATACAGGTTGGCGACCAGAATCTGGTCGTCCCGGATCGACTGGGTGATGTCGTTCAGGCCCGAGTTGGTATCCTTCTCCAGCCGCAGGAAGAGACCCAGATTGTACTGGTAGCGGTTGTTGTCCCGGTTCCCGAACAGCCGCACGCCCAGCTGGCTGTCCTGGAACAGAAAGCCCCGGAAATCCGAGGTGAACGGCTGGATGCCGACCCGTATGGAATCGAAGTCGTAGCGCTCAGAGACATTGCGCAGATGGTAGTCGATGAAGGCTTCCTGCACGCCGAGGAAGGAATCCTGCCGGTCCGGGCCCTTCGACGGCTTCACCGACAGGATGCGCCGCTCCGGCACGCTGACATCGCTGTAGTTGAAGGCCAGGGTCAGGCGGGCCTCGAAATCCGGCGGCTTGAACGCTGTTGAGCCTTCGATCAGTGAGACCGACGCGATAAAGGTCTGCGACAGGATCAGGCTGTCGGAGCGGCCGAAGACGTCCAGACTGTTCGGATCCTGCGTCGTCTGAACCCCGACCGGGAGTGGCAGGGATCGTGGTTCCACCACCGTGTCCGACACCCCTGCCAGTACCACGAACAGGTTCTCATGGCCCGGCAGGGGCCGGTCGCCCTTGAGGGTGTTCTGGTTATAGGGATCGAACCAGCGCTCGTTCACGCCGACCGCCTCGATCACTCTCCAGCGATCGGGAAGCGGCAGGTGGTCGGTCGGAAACGCCTCGGGCGGCGGTGCGCGCACCGCGCCCGGATTGGACTGGATGACCGCCTCGGGATAGCTTTCGACCCGCCCCGGACGGCGGCGGATGGGTGCGTCCGGGTCGACTTGCGGAGGCCGTTCAGCTTCCCGGGAGGGCTGAGGCACGGCGGGTTGGATGACCAGCGGCAGACCTTGCGCGGCGGCTTCGGATGCCGAGAGGCACCCCAGGCTCACAACGATCAGGGCGGGCCATGCCACCTTCGTCACGGCGCACTGCACACATTCTGTTGCGACGAGTCGAGGAAGGGGGCGAATGGGCAGCTGACATAGCGCAGGCGGGTTGAACCGCCGGGATGTGCGACCACGATCTGGTCCGACCGGATGGCGGCGGGGGCCTGGCTGATGCCGCCGACGCGGATGGCCGCGTTCTGGAGCCCGAGGAACGAGATCATGTCGTCCTGGTCGATGCCGTCGCCCGACACGCCGATCGCCCCGATCAGCTGGGACCCGCGATAGATCGGCACCCCGCCCGGGAAGATCTGGAGGCCGTTCTGCAGCCGGTTCCGGCCCGGCGCGGCGTCAGGCAGGGCGGTGCAGCGCGCGACCGTGTCCGCTCCCGACCCGCTGACGAAGCCCACGTGCTGGCCGAGGTTGGTCAGGATCAACGCCGTCTGCAGGCCCGTCGAGAAGGGGCTCCACATGGCGATCGGCCGCGACAGCGGACCGCTGGCCGGCCCGACCTCGCCGTCGGGGAAATAGGGCCGCGCCAGATTGCCGACGCCGCGCACGCTGAACGCCGTCTGTCCGGTCAGGGCTGTGGGCATGGACAGGAAGGTCCGCGTCTGGCCGACGAAGGCTCTGACGTCCGCTGACGGATCACCGGACAGGTTGGCGGCGGCGACGCTGTTCGACAGGAAGCTGGCGGTCCGGGCCTTCTGCACCGCTACATCGATGCCGAACAGCGGGGCGTCGGGCGAGCGGACCAGGCCCAGGGTCACGCCATGGGTGTCGACCACCGCGATCGAGACCTGGGCGCGGCTGTCCAGAGGCCGGCGGATCTGGGCCCGGGCCCGGCTCATGATGGTGAAGGCCTCTTCCAGGACGGCGCGCGTCTCGGCCGCCGTCAGCGGCGCGCCGACTGAGCCCGCATCCGTTCCGGCCTGCACCGGATAGCGGGGACCGCCCGCACCGTCGGTCAGGATGAAGGCGTCGGCATTGTTGAACTCGCCCGAGGTCGCCTTGCGTACGCCCGAGGCCTCGGTCCCATAGACCTGCCCCGCGATCGCGCCGGGGCCGGCGTAATAGCCGGGAACCGGCGTGAAGGCGCCGGTCCCGACCGGCAGCGTTCCAAGCGCCGGCGCCGAGGCCGGCGTGCTCATCAGGGTGGCGGCGGTGGCGTCGCTGTAGCGCAGTGTCGTCCCGTCAACCGCGACCCGGTCCGCCATGATGTCGACAGCGGGCGCCAGGCCTGTACCGGCCGCGAGAGCCATATGTTCTTCTATGTCAGTATCGACGTCCAGAACGTTGACATCAAAACCATAATCTCCTTCGGCGATCACACCGACGCCGCCGACCAGCACGCCGTTCTTGTACAAGGGGAAGCCGCCGGGATCGGCCGCCAGACCGAGGGGCGACCGCTTGGGTCCGATCAGGGCCGAGGGTCCGCCGCCGGCGACGAACCGGCTGGAAATGTCCGAACAGGGCAGTTGGCTGAACTGGACGCCGAACAGCGGCCCGCTCTCCAGACCCACGGTCGACGGCGCGGGTGGGAAATGCTGCTGCACGATCATGCTTGCCGTACGGCTGGAGAACGCGTTGCCGCCGGACGAGAGGTAGGCGCCAGTCACAGCCTTGGCGATCGCCCCCGCTGCGGCCGGAGCGACCACGCCCTGAAGGTCGACATTGACCGTGGCCCCCGGACGCAGGGTGATCGTCGCCGGCGCACCGGTCATGGAGTAGACCGCCAGCACATTGCCGACCCGGTCCGTCACCGCGATCACGGCGGGTCGCGAGCGCGCGCGCGCCTCGGCCACGGCGCGGGCCAGCACCCCTTCAACATCGGCCACGGACAGCGCCTCGGCCGCCGGAATGGCATAGAG
>JALYPS010000092.1 GCA_030856285.1 Pseudomonadota bacterium | reverse complement strand
ATCCCCTTCTCGATCAGGAAGGCGGTGACGCCGCCGTTGCCCTCTCCGGTGCGGGCGTAGACCACCAAGGTCTCGGCGTGCGGAGCGTTGGTGATCCAGAATTTCGTGCCGTTGAGGACGTACCCGTCGCCGTCCTTGCGCGCCTGCGTCCGCATCGACATGACGTCGGAGCCCGACCCGACCTCGGACATGGCCAGCGAGCCCACGTGTTCGCCCGAGATCAGCTTGGGCAGGTATTTCTGCTTCTGGTCTTCGGTGCCCCAGCGGCGGATCTGGTTGACGCACAGATTGGAGTGGGCGCCGTAGGCCAGGCCTATCGAGGCCGAGGCGCGCGAGACTTCCTCCATGGCCACGACGTGTTCGAGATAGCCGAGGCCGAGGCCGCCGTACTCTTCCTCCACGGTGATGCCGTGCAGGCCAAGCTCGCCCATCTCGGGCCACAGCTCGCGTTTGAACGCGTTCTTCTCGTCGATCTCGGCGGCCAGCGGGGCCAGACGGTCGGTCGCCCAGCGCGCGGTGGTCTCACGGATCATGTCGGCGTTTTCGCCGAGGTTGAATTCCATCGATTGGGGGGCGTTGGGAATGCTCATGGCGGCGGGCGTAGCATCGCCCGCGCCGCGCGGAAAGTCAGTCGGGCTTGCCCCACCGCACATACAGGTTCCACGACGACACCCCGACGCAGATCACGCCGATCAGGGCCAGGGACCAGGCGATGACGGTGGTCTCGCCCATCGGCGACGGCTGTTCGACGGCCAGCCGGAAGGCGGCGGCCGAGGCTCCGCAGGCCGCCAGGCCCACGCCGCCCATGATCAGGAAGGCGCCCGTCTCGCTCGAGTCGAAGCGGCGCGGTCCAGCCGGCTCGACCTCGTGGCGCAACACCGACAGGGTCGGCTCGTCCTCGAACAGGACGGTTTCCTCGGCGGCGGGGGCCGGGGCGCGCTGGTCCGACGGCCACACCGGGCGCTCGGCCTCGACAAAATCGGCCTCGGTGGCCGGCGTCAGGACCAGCTCCGAATCCATCGCCGGAAACGGCGAGGGGAGGGGTGCGGCGGATACGAGCGGCGCGACGGGAAGGTCGGGTTCCGGCGGGGCGGGCTCCGACGGGGTGGGCTCTGGCTCTGGCGTCGTGAAAACGGGAGCCACGACCGGCGCTTCGGCGGGCTCCGCGGGGGTGAAGCCGGGGAGGGGACCGATGATGGCGGCGGCGTAGGGCGAATAGCGATCCAGATTAACCCGCGTCACCGCGTCGGCCGGCTGGAAGGTCGGGGATTCGAAGGCCGGGGCATCTGGGCCCCAGGCCTGAGGTTCGGCTGGCGGAAGCGGTTCCGGTTCCGGCGCGGCCTCGACCGGGGGCGGGGGCAGGGGCGCGGCCAGCAGTTCGGCCAGGGTCACGGGCGAGGCCGGATCGGCGACGAACAGGGCGCGCTCGGCGGCCCGGCGACGCAGACGGGCGTCAGCGGAGGCGTCTTCGGGCCAGCCGATCAGGGCGTCTGCGGCCTGGCCGGCATGACCCTCGTTGAGCCGTTGCAGGACGTCAGACGCCAGGAAGCGATCGACGCCGACGGATGCGGCGAAACTGGCCAGGGCGTCGAACTGGTGCTGGTTCAGCGGACTCTGAACCTGCCCGTTCAGCGCCTTCACCACCGGCATGAGGTCGTATTGAAGCAGCAGTTCGGCGTCCGCCTCGGCGACGGTCAGACCCTCGCGGGCGGAGGCGGTGTGGCCGTAGCCGATGACCCAGCGTCCGTCTTCTTCCTGCACGGCGCGCGGACGAAAGCCCTCAAAGCTCTTGATGAGGACCATCCCCTCGCGGGAGACCTTCAGACGGGGTGTGGGCGTTTCGGACACGGATTGACCCAAATCGAGACGGGCGCGCTCGCCCGAAGGGAGAGCCAGCAAGGGACGCGCCGCTCTACAACAGCACGATGCTCGCGAGTCCGAGGAAGATCAAAAAGCCGAAAAAGTCCGTCGTGGCGGTCACGAACACGGCCGAAGACACGGCGGGGTCGAACTTCAGCCGCGACAGCGTCAGGGGCGTCAGGACGCCGACGGTGGCCGCGACCAGCAGGTTCAACACCATGGCCATGCCGATCACCGCCCCGATGCGCCAGTCGCGGAACCACAGGCCCGCCGCTGTGCCAATCAGGGGCGCCAGCACCAGGCCGTTGGCCAGACCGACGGCCAGCTCGCGACGGAAGGTGCGCGCGGCGTTTGAACTGTTCAGCTCGCGCGTCGCCAGCGCCCGCACGGTCACGGTCAGGGCCTGGGTGCCGGCGTTGCCGCCGATCGCCGAGACGATGGGCAGCAGGATCACCAGGGCGACGATCTGGGCGATCGTGACCTCGAACCACGAGATGACGATGGAGCCGAGCACCGCCGTGCCGAGGTTGATGGCCAGCCAGGGCACGCGGCCGCGCACGATCTCGGACACGGACGAGCCGCGGTCCTCGTCTGACACGCCCGCGAGGCGCAGGATGTCCTCGCGGTTTTCTTCCTGGATGATGTTGACGATGTCATCGACGGTGATCTGACCCACCAGCCGGCCCGCCGCGTCGACGACGGGGGCCGAGATCAGGTGGTATTTCTCGAAGATGTAGGCGACTTCTTCCTGGTCCTGATCGACCGCGATCGCGTTGATCGGCTCCATGATGTCGACGAGGGCGATTGTGCGGGACGCGCGCAGCAGGCCGCTGACCGGCAGGCCGCCCACCGGCTTGTTCGACGGATCGACGATATAGATGTCGAAGAACAGCTCAGGCAGGTCGTCGCCCTGCTTGCGGATGTGGTCGATGGTGTCGCCGACATTCCAGAACGACGGTGCGGCCATCACCTCGCGCTGCATCAGGCGACCGGCGGAATCCTCGTCGTAGCGGAGCGAGTTCTCGATTGCCGCGCGATCGACCTCGGGCATGGCCGCCAGCACCCGCTCGCGCTGGTCGTCCTCCAGATCCTCGACCACGGCGGCGGCGTCGTCTGAGTCCAGCTC
>JALYPS010000296.1 GCA_030856285.1 Pseudomonadota bacterium | reverse complement strand
CGCGTCATCGGCGCCATGACGATGCGGTTGGGCATCTTCAGGGACTTGACCTGGAAGGGACGGAACAGGGCGTCGACGGACATGGGCGGTTCTCGGATGACTGGAACCGACAAGGTGGCGGTTAGGGTTGCGTTTGAAAACCCTACAGGCCGAGTTTTTTCGCCAAGGCCTCGGCGAATCTCGCGAACCGGCCGGCGATCTCGCCCTCAGGATCGCTGACCACGATCGGGACGCCGGCGTCGCCGCCTTCGCGCAGGGCCGCGTCGAGCGGCAGGTCGCCGAGGTAGGAAATGCCCAGACGGGCCGCCTCGGCCTCTGCTCCGCCACGGCCGAATACCGGGCCGGTCATGTTCTCGATCAGGCCCAGAGTGGGCGCCTCGACCTTCTGGAACAGGGTGTGGGCGCGGCGGGCGTCGGCGAGGGCGACTTCCTGCGGGGTGGAGACGATGACGGCGCCGTCCAGCGGGGTCTTCTGCACCAGGGTCAGCTGGACGTCGCCGGTGCCGGGCGGAAGGTCGACGACGAGGATGTCGAGGGGCTCGGCCTCTGTGCCCCAGCGAGTCTGGGTCAGCATCTGGGTCAGGGCCTGGGAGGCCATGGGGCCGCGCCAGATCATGGCGTCATTGGCCTTGGTGAGCAGGCCGACCGACATGGTCTTCAGGCCGTGGGCGACGTGGGGAGTGATCTGGTTGTCGATATATTCAGGCGCACCCGAGACGCCCAGCATGGTCGGGATCGACGGGCCATAGACGTCGGCGTCGAGGATGCCGACGGACAGGCCGCGGGCTGAAAAGGCGGCGGCGAGGTTGACGGCGACGGTGGATTTGCCGACCCCGCCCTTGCCGCTGGCGACGGCGAGGACGCGGCGGACATGAGCCGGCCGCGCGGTGGCAACGGGGGCCTTGGGCCGGCCCTGATCGACGGCCTGGGGCGAGAGGGAGGCGCGGCGCGGGGCGGACACCTTCAGGGTCTCGGCGGTCAGGACCACGGCGACCTTGGCCATGCCCTCCAACGCCTTGAGCGCGGCCTCGGCGGCGTCACGGACCGGGGCGTAGAGGGCGGCGTCGGCGGCGGCGACCTCGATCGCGAATCCGGCGCGGTCGGCGGCGACGACGAGACCCTGGACCAGACCGGCGGCGACCAGCCCCTGGCCTGTCTTCGGGTCGATGACGGCGTCGAGGGCGGCGAGGACGGTTTCGCGGTCGGGCACGGAGGAATCCTGACGGGTTGCCGGGTCGGGTTGAGCGTTCTATCGCCGAACGCACCGTCCTGTCTGGACGAAAATCCGAGCCCCATGTGCCCGAGCCCCTGATCACCCTGCTGGCCGGCCCGACCGCCTCGGGCAAGTCGCGGCGCGCGTTGGAGATGGCGGCGCGGACCGGGGCTGTGATCGTCAACGCCGACAGCCAGCAACTGTACGCCGACCTGCGCGTGCTGAGCGCCCGGCCGTCCGTCGAGGAAGAGGCGGCGACGGATCACCGGCTGTACGGCGTGGCCGATGCGGCGGACGCCTGGTCGGTCGGGCGCTGGAGCCGGGCGGTCATGCCGGTGCTGGCCGAACTGGCGGCCGAGGGGCGTCCGGCCCTGCTGACGGGTGGGACCGGGATGTATTTCACTACCCTGACCAAGGGCTTGGCGGACATTCCGGATGTGCCGATCGAGGTGCGCGACGCGGCGGGCGCCGCTTTCGACGCGGATGGGGAGGCGGCGTTCCGCCGTCAGCTGGCTAAGGTCGATCAGGCGGCCGAGGCGCGGATTGAAGCCGGGGATCGCCAGCGGCTGATCCGGGCCTGGGCCGTGGGGCGGCACACGGGCCGGGCGCTGAGCGACTGGACCGCCGAAACGACGCCGTTGCTGACGCCGGGATCATGGACCGGACTGGTTATCGAGCCGGAACGCGAGGCGCTGTACGCCAACTGCGACCTGCGGGTGGGGCAGATGGTCGAGGCCGGGGCGCTGGAGGAGGTGCGGGCGCTGGTCGCGCGCGGCCTGGACCCCGCCCTGCCCGCGATGAAGGCCGTCGGGGTGCGGGAGTTCGCCGCCCATCTGGCTGGCGGGACGACGCTGGCGGCGGCCGTCGAGGCGACGCGCCAGGCCACGCGCAACTACGCCAAGCGGCAGCTGACCTGGTTCAGGAACCAGACGCCCGGTTGGGCCCGGGTCTGACCGGGCCCGCCTCGATCAGGCGCCGGCGCAGCCGGTCAGGGTTTCGCCGGGGCGAATGATGGTCGCATTCAGCGGATAGACGGTGTCGCTCATCCCGTCCGAACAGGGACCGACGGTCAGCACCACGACCAGCGGATTGTTCAGGCTGGTGGTGACCGTCCAGGTCGCCACGGCCGTCGTGACCTGGGGTCCGGGGTTGGCGGCGGTCTCCTGCGGCCGGTCGAGGCCGTTGTAGTCGAGCGTCGCCGAGGTGACGGCGATGGCCCAGAAGGGTTCATTGCCCCGGACGGTGAAGGGCTGGCTGAGATCCAGGCCGCCGAAGACGGTGGTCGTCGCGGGCGGCGGCGGCGCGGGATCCGGCGCGGGCGCGGGCGCGGGCGCCGGCGTGAGTTGGTCACAGCCCGCG
>JALYPS010000040.1 GCA_030856285.1 Pseudomonadota bacterium | reverse complement strand
GCATAGCGGAGACCCGGAACCCAGCGGCGCCGCGACGGCGGCGAAACACCGCAGGATTGGCAGAAAGCCGTTCTCCGACAGGTTCGCGCTCACGCGCGCCGCTGGGTTCCGGGTCTGCGCCGCAAAGGCGGCTTGCCCGGAATGACGAAAGCACAAAAATGCGCCCGGTCGGGGGGACCGGGCGCTGGAAGGTTCGTCTCTCTCGCCGCCGGGAAGGGGATGAAATCCGTAGCGGGTCAGATCAGCTCCCGCCGACCTGTGATGAAAGTGCCACAGTCGGCGAAAAATGTCAAACCGCCGCTCGCCCCTGAGGTGAAATCAATTCCGGCGGGGACGTCGCGTTGGATCGCGCAGCTGGAACAGGCTGGCGGCGAGGTTCGAGGCCGGGGTCAGCGAGGTCAGCTGGGTCCGGGTGCTGCCGCCCTGGGCGTCGCGAATGGTCCATTCGTGGAGGCGAACGGGGTTGCCGGCGAAGGACAGGATGACTGATCCCTCATCGGGCCGACGGGCGTCCCGCGCGGTGATGGCGAAGGCGCCGGAAGCCATGCGCGTGACCCGGTCGATGCGCACGCCCTGATCGAAGCGGACGTTGCGGGCGAGGAAGGTCGACAGCGGCGTGGCGCCCAGCGGCACCTGACGGAAGACGTTCAGGCGCGGGTCGTAGCGTTTGACGTTCGAGCCGTCCGAGACGACCAGCAGCCCGGCCGGGTTGGTGTATTCGAACCGCATCTTGCCGGGACGCTGCAGCCAGAAGCGGCCTTCACGGCGCTGGGCGCCCGAGGTCTCGACGAAATTGCCCTGGGCCGAGGTCAGCCCCTGCAGATAGGTCTGGGCCTGGGCGAGGACGGCCCGATCCTCGGCCGATAGCGCGCTCTGGGCGGACGCGGGCATGGCGGCGCCAAGACCCGCGATACTCGCGATGGCGGCGGTTCCGAGTGCAAAGGCGCGACGTGAAACTGTCATCAGGGTCTTCTCCCGTTCGGGATGGTTGTGGATCATGCCGTCATGCGGAACCCGAATGGCGTCGGGATGGCCCGAGCCTGACCATATTCCGACCTTCGGATGAAGCCTCGTTCAGCATTGAGGCGCCGGCGACGGGTCCCAAACGCAGCAGGGACGCCGACGTTGCCCGTTACATCGGCGGTGGGCCGGCCAGAATATCGCGTTTGCCGGCGTGGTTCGCCTGGCTGACCACGCCCTCCTGCTCCATCCGCTCGATCAGGGATGCGGCGCGGTTGTAGCCGATCTGCAGGCGGCGCTGGATGTAGCTGGTCGAGGCCTTGCGGTCGCGGGTGACCACGGCCACGGCGCGGTCATAGAGGTCGTCGCCCGAGCCGCCGCCGCCCTCGTCGTCGAAGGCCGCGTCGCCGTCGCCGTCCGGATCGTCGGTGATCAGGTCGAGATAGTCGGGCTCGCCCTGGGCGCGCAGGTGTTTGCAGACCTCGTCGACTTCCTGATCGGTCACGAACGGCCCGTGCAGGCGGGTGATCCGGCCGCCGCCGGCCATGTAGAGCATGTCGCCCTGCCCCAGCAGCTGCTCGCCGCCCTGTTCGCCGAGGATGGTGCGGCTGTCGATCTTGGACGTGACCTGGAAGGAGATCCGGGTCGGGAAGTTCGCCTTGATCGTGCCGGTGATGACGTCGACCGACGGGCGCTGGGTGGCCATGATCAGGTGAATGCCGGCGGCGCGCGCCATCTGGGCCAGACGCTGGACGGCGCCCTCCACGTCCTTGCCGGCGACCAGCATCAGGTCGGCCATCTCGTCCATGACGACGACGAGGAAGGGCAGGGGTTCGGGCCGGATCTTCTCGGATTCGTAGACGGGACGGCCCTGCTCGTCGAAGCCGGTCTGGACGGTGCGTTCGAAATGCTCGCCCTTGGCCACGGCCTCGCGGGCGCGCTCATTGTACGAGGCGATGTTGCGCACGCCGAGCTTGGACATCCGCCGGTAGCGGTCCTCCATCTCGCGCACAGTCCATTTCAGCGCGACGACGGCCTTCTTCGGATCGGTGACAACCGGGGCCAGCAGGTGCGGGATGCCGTCATAGACGCTGAGCTCCAGCATCTTGGGGTCGATCATGATGAAGCGGCATTCCGCGGGGCTGTGCCGGTAGAGGATCGACAGGATCATGGCGTTGACCCCGACTGACTTGCCCGAGCCGGTGGTGCCGGCGATCAGCAGGTGGGGCATGCGCGCCAGATCGGCGACATAGGGCTCGCCGCCGATGGTTTCGCCCAGCGCCAGCGGCAACAGGTGGGCGGGCTTGTCGTATTCGGTCGAGGCCAGCAGGTCGCGCAGATAGACGGTCTCGCGCTTCGCATTGGGCAGTTCGATGCCGATGGCGTTGCGGCCCGGCACGACCGAAATCCGGCAGGCGCGGGCGGACATGGAGCGGGCGATGTCGTCGCTGAGGGCCACCACGCGGCCGTGTTTGACCCCGGGAGCGGGCACCAGTTCGTACAGGGTGACGACGGGACCGGGCCGGATCTGGTCGATCACGCCGCGCACGCCGAACTCCTGCAGCACGCCCTCCAGCATCTTGGCGTTCTGTTTCAGCGCCTCTTCGTCGACCGAGGCGACCCGTTTGGCGGGCTTGGTCAGCATGCCCAGCGGGGGCAGGTCGAACCCCCCCGAGGGTCGGGCGAAGTCGAAGGCGACCTGGCTGTCGTCGAG
>JALYPS010000037.1 GCA_030856285.1 Pseudomonadota bacterium | reverse complement strand
CGCCGCCCTGCTGATCGCGCAGGGGCCGGGGGGCGGCCCACTGCTGGTTCCCGGCGCCGTGGAACCGGCCGGCGACCTGCCCGCCCTGCTGCGGGGCCGCGTCGAGGCCCGGGCCCTGCCCCTCTATGAAGCCATCGATACCGGAGCCGCGCCCGCCGTCGCCTTCGACGCCGTTCTGATCCATTCCGCGAGAGCCGGCCGCGCCCTCGCCGCCCTCGGTCCGTTCGCCGGCCAGCTGGCGTTCGTCCTGTCGGCGGCGGCGGCGGCCTCCCTCGGCGACCGCTCCGGCCTCGAAATTCGCCTCGCCCTGACGCCCGATGAAACCGCCCTGCTCGCGGCGCTTGGCAATCCCGTGCGCCGCGTATAAAGAGCGCCTCTCGCGCGGGCCACGCCGCCCGCTGCGCCAAGGCCGCTTTAGCTCAGCTGGTAGAGCATCGCATTCGTAATGCGGGGGTCAGGTGTTCGAGTCACCTAAGCGGCACCACCACTCTAACGACCCTCTATCCAGGAAGTTGTCAGGCGATAGGCGGAGATGCCGTAACGCTGCGTCGCCGCGTGGGTCCCGGCTGGGAAGCCTTCGGCAAGGAAGGAAGGGTTTGGCGATGAGGGACGCTACCTCACCAACCGTCCAGGGCTCCTCGTACAAATACCGTCTGGAAACGGGCTTTGGCGATCCCTAGGTAGTTCGCGGACGGACCGCTCCCGAGGGCGCAGTCTTGCGGGGGCGGGCGGACGTGTAGAGCGTGATAATATGCGTGTCTTGGGCGCAATAATCGGCGTGGCCGTTGGTGCCTATGTTGTCTGGAAGACGATGTATCCGTTACCGGAATCGGCAGATGCATGCGTAGGCGACTATGAGTGCGGGGGACCGCCGGCCCAGGCGGGGTCCCTGGATTCCGGCAGGCCGGGTTTGCGGATCGTGCTCTACGATCCGCGGACGGAAACGATACTCCGCCGTTAGATCGAAGAGCCCCACGCGGCCTGGATTTCGTCGGCGGAATCCGAACCCGATTCGGCGTGGACGGACGCCTCAACCCCCTGGCGGCGGCTCGGCGGCTGCAGGCGCGCTTCAAGGTGGTCGGGCTCAGGCAACCCGGCACTCATGGCTTCTGCCTTGCCCTCGATGACGGAAAGGGCCGCTGTGTGGCGTTGTTCGCGACGCAAGACTGGCAACGGAAACTTCTTGGACGCGCTATTGGTAATCCAAGGTGGTTGTCCGGCGCACCGCTAGTGCCTCAGGGTCGCTCCCTCCCCCTCCAGGCCGCCATTCGGTTGAACTCAGCCCGTGCCCCTCGATCGTCTCGTCCATATTGTTGATGGAGATGCTGGCTCCGGGGCCCATGGGGCCCGGCTGCTTCGCTCGGCTGGCTATAACGTCCGCACCTATGCGTCAGCCGGCGAGTTTTTGTGCCGCCAGCCCGACCCTCAACCGGGTTGCGTCTTGCTGGACATTCGACTGCCGGAACCGGACGGACTCGCCGTGCAAGACCGGTTGATCGCGAGCGGCATGACGATGCCTGTCATACTGTTCACTGGCGACGAGGACATGGAACTCGCCGCACGTGCGATGCGGGCAGGCTGCCTGCATTTCTTGTACAAGCCCTACGCTGATGCCGAATTGCTCGGCATGGTGGCAGATGCATTCGAGCGGCTGGTCGCCGCAGAGGCCGGCGCGGAGCGCAAGGCAGCCGCCGCCGCCCGGCTGGCGCTACTGTCTCCTCGCGAGATCCAGGTGATGGACGGCCTGCTTGCGGGGATGCCGAACAAACTGATCGCGCACAGCCTGGGTATTAGCGTCCGGACGATTGAGATGCATCGGTTACACATGGTTGAGAAGCTGCGAGCCGGCAGTTTGGTGGCGGTCTTCCGGCTCTGGGTAGATGCACATTGGGAAGGGCCAGAGGGCGCGCTGGTAGAACTACCATCTACGTCCGCGCCGAACGATGTGCCATAACGCCTGTGGGGCGTTCCGGGATTTTCGACATCGCCCTCCGCCAATGGAAATTTCCGTTCAGGGGTCATGGAGTCCTGATTTGGGGCGCGCTGGCTGCGATCTTGCTGGCCACTCTGTCGGCGCTGCAATTCGACCGGGTCATCGCCCTCGGCAGGGTGTTCATCGATTTGGTCGGGCAGGAAGGCTTCCTCAGGACCACGGCGAATGCAAGCTTGACGGGTTTGCTGTTCTGGTTGGTCTGCGCCCTTGCTACGCGGGCGATCAGCCGAGCTGCTGTAAAACCCTATCACGCCCTTGCGGATCACGTTGAGCGTCTGGTGGACGGGGCCGTCGATGTTCCGCTCGATCCGCGGGGGCAGGGGGCAGGCGTGCGTCGCCTGGCCCTCGCCTTCGACGTCTTGCACCAGAGGGCCCTCGCGAGTCGACGGTCCGAAGCCGGTCTTCAGGCTCGCTACGACAGCCTCTGCCAGGAACAGGCAGACGAGCGACGTCTGCTGATGGGAATGCTGATGAGCGGACGGCTCGAACCGGAGCGCCCTTCCTCCGCCCTTCGATCCCCCGCGAGCGTGACCGCGGCCACGCCGGATATACCTGATTCAACTGCTCCGGCTTCGCAACCCACCGGGAGAAGGGCGCCGCACACTGGGGGCTACGACCGCCTCCAACTGGAGCCCTCCGATGAAAGGCAGCTCCTTATAGGGATGTTGATGAGCAACCAGCTCAACCCCGAGGACCATGCCTACGTCCTTCAAGCCCTTACGGGTATGGCCCCGGATGAGTTTGAATATTGCGAGCCTTCATCAGCGGCGCCGGAGTCCGCCAGCGGGCTGACGCCGCCCTCCGGCGCAGATCGTCGATCCGCCGGGCGCCCGGAGTTCCCCGCAGACCATCTGTCATTGACGAGGCGATCCGCCTGAACCCGCAATAGGCAGGCTATCGAAAGCCATGCCCTCATTCGGCTTCGCTCTCCTGCTTCCCTGGCCTTCGTAATGCGGGGTCAGGTGTTCGAGTCACCTGAGCGGCGCCATTCTTCCTCGAACCCGTCAACGACCATCGGTTGATCTGGACGACCCCTCTGGAACCGCCTAGCTAGGCTGCAGTATCCGGAGCGGTCGATGACCAAGCGACTCAGCGCGCGTCAGGAAGAATGTCTGAGGCTGACCGCCTTCCTCACCGACAAGGAAATCGCCGCCCGGCTCGGCCTGTCGGAGGCCACGGTCAAGAAGCATGTGCACGAGGCCTGTCGCCGGCTGGGCGTCAACCGGCGCAAGGCGGCCCTGTCGCTTCTGGAACGAAACGTACCAGACCCCACGAAAGACCCCATAGCCGCGCCGGACGTGATCGCCTTTGCTGGATCCGTCGTAACGGAGTCAGACGATGGATTATCAAACCAGGCCGCTTCCCCACTGGACCTGGGAGGATCTGGAAGCCGCGCTGGACGGGTTCAGCCCGCTTGGGACGGACGACCCGCTGCGGGCCCATCTGATCCGGGGGCTGGCGGACGACGCGGAACAGGCCAGTCCGCGCGAGCTCCTGCAGCAAGTTCTGAGCGCGGGCTGGGTGATGGCGCAGGTGGGAGCCCAGAGCGGCGCTTCGGCTACCGCCCCCCGCCAGGCCATTGGGGCGTCCGCCTCCTGATCATTGCGGCCCTGGTCGTCCTTTGCGCCCTCATGATGAAGGCCATCGCCGACATGGTCCTCGCCTACGCCGCGCAAGCCCAGGCGATCGGCGACATCGTTGTGCCGGCGTCCGGCCGGTCCTGAGGCTCGACAGCGCCGGGAGCGCGACAATGACGCCTTTTGTCCTGCTTTATCTCGGCCTCAGCCTGACCGCCATGGCGATCCTCTGGCTCAAGGGCGGACACCCCGAGCGGCTGGGCGCCCTGCTCTGGATCGCCGGCTGGATACTGCAGTTGCCGCTCAACGACGTCCGGTTTGGCGATCTGCGCTCGGGCGTTGCATTGCTGGACCTCGCCTTCTTCGGCGCCTTTCTGTGGCTGGCCCTGCGGTACGAACGCTGGTGGCCGCTCGGCGTTTGCGCCTGCCTCCTGCTGGTCCTCGGCATCCATCTGTCGACGCTGCTGATTCCCGAGGTGACGCCGCTCGGGGAGGCGAGCGCACAGCTGGGACTCGGCATGCTTGCGGTTCTGATACAGGCCGCCGGCGCTTTCGAGCGCTGGCTGGCGGGGGAAACGCCGGCCAGCGCCTCGGCGGTCTGGTCGCCACGACATCGAGCGACTTGAACATATAAACATATCTTTATATGTCTGGCGGCCTTCTCGCCTCCCGGAGTCCCGACGTGTCCCGATCCTCCTTCCTCTTCACCTCGGAAAGCGTGTCCGAGGGCCACCCCGACAAGGTCGCGGACCGCATCTCCGACACCGTCGTGGACCTGTTCCTGACCAAGGACCCCTACGCCCGGGTGGCCTGTGAAACCCTGACGACGACGAATCTGGTCGTGCTGGCCGGCGAAATTCGCGGCCAGGGCATCATGAACACCGACGGCCAGTGGGCGCCGGGCGTGCAGGAAGAGATTGAGGCCGCCGTACGCGCCGCCGTGCGCGACATCGGCTATGAGCAATCGGGCTTCCACTGGGAAAAGTTCGAATTCATCAACCGCCTGCACGGCCAGTCTGCCGATATCGCCGTGGGCGTCGACGCTGCGGGCAACAAGGATGAAGGCGCGGGCGACCAGGGGATCATGTTCGGCTACGCCTCGAACGAGACGCCCGAACTGATGCCGGCGACCCTGCAGTACAGCCACAACATCCTGAAGCGCCTCGCCGAGGTGCGGCACGGCGGCGACAAGCGTCTCGAACCCGACGCCAAGAGCCAGGTCACGATCCAGTACGAGGACGGCAAGCCCGTACGCGCCACCTCGATCGTGCTGTCGACACAGCACGCCGCCGGCCTTTCGTCGACCGACGTCGCCGACATCGTGAAGCCGTACATTCTCGAAGTGCTGCCGGAAGGCTTCACCGACGAGAACACCGTCTGGCATATCAACCCGACCGGCATTTTCGAGATCGGCGGGCCGGACGGCGACGCCGGCGTGACCGGCCGCAAGATCATCGTCGACACCTACGGAGGCGCGGCCCCGCACGGCGGCGGCGCCTTCTCGGGCAAGGATCCGACCAAGGTCGACCGCTCGGCCGCCTATGCATGCCGCTACCTGGCCAAGAACGTCGTCGCCGCGGGCCTGGCGGCCCGCTGCACCATCCAGATCAGCTACGCCATCGGCGTGGCCAAGCCCCAGTCCATCCACGTGGACCTGCACGGCACGGGCAAAGGGCCGATCAACGAAGCGGTTCTGGAAGCCAACATTCTGGGTCTCATCGGCGGCGCCACACCGCGCGCGATCCGCGAGCACCTGGGCCTGAACAAGCCGATCTACGCCCGCACCTCGGCCTATGGCCATTTCGGCCGCGCGCCGGACGCGGACGGCGGGTTCAGCTGGGAGAAGACTGATCTGGTCGACCAGCTGAAAGCCTTGGCCTAGTCGTCCAGCTCGGGCTCGCCGGTCTCCGGCGAGCCCTTCGGCGTTTGGTCCTTCGCCTCGGCCACATGGCGTTGCGGCGGGTCCAGCGCCGCGCCGAAGCCCAGCAGCATGGCCGCCATCATCTGAACGCCGCCTCCGCGCCGTTTCGACGCTGTGCGCCCGCCGCCGCCCGCCACGGCGACCGTGGCCCAGCCGATCAGGCCGATCAGGGCCAGACCCACGCTCCAGCCGATGATGTCCGCCATGCCCTGCTCCCTGCGCCTGCCGAACATGGGGAGGCGGCGCGTGCTGTGAAGGACTCGCGCTGCCCGCGCGACCCCCTATAAGGCCGCCCATGTCCTCTGCTGACGATCCCGCCCACCGCCCGCTCCGCTCGTTCGGCCGCATCAAGTCGCGCGCCATCAAGCCGCGTCAGGCGGCCCTGTTCGACACCCTGTTGCCGGGC
Organism: Pseudomonadota bacterium; assembly: GCA_030856285.1. Taxonomy (GTDB): domain Bacteria; phylum Pseudomonadota; class Alphaproteobacteria; order Caulobacterales; family Caulobacteraceae; genus Brevundimonas. Next base: position 2,340 of record JALYPS010000037.1, on the reverse strand, counting down.
ATCGCCCTGCCCGATCCGAAGGCCGGACCGATCGATGCCGCGGCCCTGATGCCCGGGGCGGCCGCGGTCTGGCTGGAGATCGGCTTCGGCGGAGGCGAACATCTGGCCGAACAGGCCGCGCGCCATCCGGACACCCTCATGATCGGCTGCGAGCCGTTTCTGAACGGCGTCGGCTCAGCCCTGCGCCATATCGACGAGCGCGGACTGACGAACGTCCGCCTGCACGCCGATGACGCCCGCGACGTGATGACCGCCCTGCCGGACGCCTCGCTGGACCGGGTGATGATCCTGTTCCCCGATCCCTGGCACAAGGCGCGGCACAACAAGCGCCGGCTGGTGCAGGACGAGACGGCGGCCGAGATCGCCCGGCTGTTGAAACCCGGCGGCGGGCTGCGGTTCGTCACCGACTGGAAGGACTACGCCGACTGGGCGTTGGAGCGGTTCGAGCGCACGCCCGGTCTGGTCTGGCAGGCGGAGGAGGCCGACGACTGGCGCACCGCCCCGGGCGACCATGTCGTCACCCGCTATGAAGAGAAGAAGCTGGGCGACACCCCGCCGATCTTTCTGGATTTCGTTCGCGAAGCGTAGCAGAAGGTTCGTCTGCAAAAAGGACTGACCTATGAGCCTCGCCCTCGACACCCTCTCGACCTCCATGTTCCTGCGCGGTCTGAACGTCCTCTCAGGGCTGATCGACCGGGCGGTCGAGGCGGGCCTGGATGAGGCGGCCCTGATGGAGGCGCGGCTGGCGCCGGACATGAGGCCCTTCCCGGACCAGGTCCGCATGGCGGCGTTTTCGGCCCGCAGCTGCGTCGCCCGCCTGACCGACCAGCCGTGGCCGAAGACCGACGACTCCGAAGCCAGCCTGGCTGAACTCAAGGCAACGGTCGCTCTGGCGATCGCCTTCGTCGAGGGCGTGGAAGCCGCGGCCTTCGCCGGCGGAGCGACCCGCCGGATCGAACTCAGGTTCCCGGGCGTGGAGCTGAATTTTGAAGGCGCCGGCTATCTGACCAGCTTCGCCCTGCCGAATTTCTATTTCCATCTGTCGATGGCCTACGCCCTGCTGCGTCAGGCGGGCGTCCCTCTGGGCAAGCGCGATTTCCTCGGTCAGATCGAACTGATCTGAGCCGGTCTCACGACACCCGGACGTCTGGGCATGTCGAGGCCGACCAGTGGATTTTCATGCCCCCCCTTATCTGACGATCCGCCGCGCGGGTGGCGATGCACGTTTCCCGTGGAGGCGCCCTGGGTTAGCGTAGCCGTAATCCGGAGGCGCGTATGTCCAGAACCCTGATCTCCATCGCCGGTTTTCTGCTGGCTGCGGTCACGGCGCCGGCGATTTCGGTGACGATTTTCCTGATCGTGTCCCGCTTGACGCCCGGGGACCTCGATCTGCCGGAGCTGGCCATGGCGGACGTTCCGCTGGCTTTTGCGGTCGCGACCCTGATTGGGGTGATTCCCAGCGTTGTGTTCGGCGGCCTGACGTTGCTGGCGATGAAGCGCCTGTTCAGGCCGTGGCCGGCCAAAATGTGGACAATGGGGGCCGGCGGAGGAGTCGCGGCGGCGATCTACAGCCTGGTCGCGACGCTCATCGGCTTCGGGCCTTGGGGAGCCAGCCGGCCGTGGGAGGACATGGCCGCAGCGGTCGTGATGAGCTGCGTCGTGCTGTCGGGGATCGTGGCGGGACTGATCTATCACCCCTTCGCGAAGAGGGGCTGACAAAGCCGGCCGGGAGAGCTATACGGCCTCCCACATCGTTAGACCGGCGTCCAACGGCGCCGTTTGAGCGGCGGCCTTGGATGGCCCGCCGCTTTTTTATTGGACCAAGCCCCGTTGAAGGCCAAGACCGTCGAAGACCGCGCTCTGCTGGAGCTGATCGAACCCGTGGCCGAGAGCCTGGGCCTCGACATCGTGCGCGTGCGTCTGATGGGCGGCACCCTGCGCCGGCGACTGCAGATCATGGCCGAACGGCCCAGCGACCACGATATCGCGGTCGAGGAATGCGCCCGTCTGAGCCGCGCCGTGTCGGAAATCTTCGACGCCGCCGATCCGATCGCCGGCGAATATCTGCTGGAAGTGTCGTCGCCGGGCGTCGATCGCCCGCTGACCCGCCTGTCCGACTTCGACCTGTTCGAGGGCTATGAGGCGCGGCTGGAAAGCGACCGCATGATCGAGGGCCGCAAGCGGTTCAAGGGCATGATCGCCGGCACCGACGGCGACAATGTCGCCATGGATCTGGAAGGGGAGGAGGACACCGCCCTCATTCCCTTCGACTGGCTGGTCGACGCCAAACTGGTGCTGACCGACGAACTGATGAAGGCGGGGGCCGAGAAGCGGGCCGCC
>JALYPS010000013.1 GCA_030856285.1 Pseudomonadota bacterium | reverse complement strand
GGACACGCCGTCTGCCGGCAGGGTCAGGCCCCGCCCGCCGCGACGCCACCAGGTGCGCATGTCCTTGAGCCAGTCCTTGCCCTCGGCGACGTTCGACGTCTCGTACCAGACGGCAAGCGTGCGCACGGCGGTCTGGTCCGGACGCTCGATCCAGACGGCGACATAGGGCCGGTGATAGGCGGCCCCGGTCAGGCGCGGGATCTCGACCGATACGGTCAGGTCGGCGGCCACGGCAGGCGCGGCGGCGCTGAGGGCGGCGGCGGAGAGGGCGAGGGAAAGCTTACGCATGAGACTCGTCAGTGAATGAAGAGGAGGGCGATGATGGCTGGGATCAGCAGACCGAGGCCCAGTAGCGGCCAGGTGGAGGGGCGTTGGCGGGCATGCAGCCAAGTCAGGCCAAAACCCGTGACGGCGAAGACGATGCAGGCGGCGGCGAAGACGTCGATGAACCAGTACCAGACCACGCCGGTGTTGCGGCCTTTGTGAAGATCATTGAGCCAGGCGACCCAGCCGCGCGTGGTCCGCTCGCGCAGGGCCTCGCCGGTCGCGCGGTCGATGGTCAGCCAGCCGTCGCCGCCCGGCTCCGGCAGGGCGACATAGATTTCCTCGGGCGTGGTTTCGGTCGGACGGCCGGCGATCTGGACCTTGAAGGCTTCGGAGGCCCAGCGCGCGACGGCGTCGGGCACGGAATCGGTCGTCTCGGCCGGGAAGTCGGCGAGGCGGGCGAGCAGGGGCGCGGGGAGGGCGCTGGTGCGCTCCACGGTGACCGGCTCGCCCGGAATCTGGGCGGCGTGGTTGAGGGTGATGCCCGTCACGGCAAACAGCAGCAGGCCGATCAGGCTGAGCGCCGCCGAAATCCAGTGCCACTGGTGCAGCTGCTTGAGCCAGAACGACCGCGTGGCGTTGAGCGCCGTCTTCGGCGCCCTGGAGGGCTTTGCTGCGGGGGAGGGATCGGTCACCTCCGGCTTGTGCCGAAGTTGCGAACGATTTGCAATGGCCGTGGTCCGGGCTCAGCGCGACAGTCTGACGCCGACACTGAAGGTGCGGGGCGGGCCGAAGCCCGCGACGCCTGCCGCGGTCTCCGAGACCTCGACGTCCGCGTCGAACAGGTTGTCGGCGGCGAACCATATCAGGGTGGTGGAGGACACCGCCCATTCGGCGCGAACGTCAGCGGTCGCGGCGGCCCCCAGCACCCGGCTGTTGAGGTCGTCGTCGAACCGGCGGCCTTCCCAGCGCAGGTCGGCAGCGAGGGTCAGCCGGTCGGTCGCCCGCCAGTCGACGCCGGCCGTGGCGCTCCAGCCCGGGGCTTGGGCGGGACGCAGGCCAGTCAGCTGGGGGGCGAGGGCGCCTCCGTCGAGACGAGCATCAGTGAGCGACACGGCGGCGCGGACGGACAGGTCGTCGCTGATCTCGAACCGTCCGTCGATTTCGAGCCCCGTCGCCTCGATGGTCCCGGCGTTCATGCGCTGACGCAGCACGCCGCCCGCGGGCACGAAGCCGGCGCGAGGGAAGACGCCGGGGCCGGCCCCGATGGTGACATTGACGATCGCGTCCTCGACCTCGGTCCAGAACACCGTCGCGGTCAGAGCGGTACGGTCTCCTGTCCAGGCCCAGCCGGCCTCCACGCCGGTCAACCGCTCGGGTTCCATCGACGCATTGGCTTCAGTCAGGTCGTTGCCGACGCGGAACGGGCGGTGCAGCTCGTTCAGGGTGGCGGGTCGAAAGCCGGTGTAGGCGGCCAGCCGGAGCGCCTGTCCCGCCCCGATTTCGCGCCGGACCCCCAGACGGGCGCTGACGACCTCGCCCGAGCGATCGGCATCGGTCTGGTCCAGCGTCGGCAGACCCGTGGCGAGGTCGCGTTCGAGGCGGCGACCGCGTTCGTTGCGCCATTGGTCGAGACGCAGACCCCCCGCGACCAGCCAGGGGCCGATAGCCGACGATCCCTCGGCATAGGCGCCGACCACCGAGGTCTCGCCGCCGGCGATCCGGTCGCGGGTGAAGGCGCCGGCCATGTAGCGGAAGCGTTCGCGGGTCTCGCCCTCATTGAAGCGGGCGTCGGCGCCGAGCTCCCATTCGGCCCGGCCGATGCCCGACACAGTGGTGCGGCGCAGGGCGGCGTTGAGGCCCCAGCCGGTCGCGGGGGTCTCAAACTGGTCGTTGGCGGGCGTGGCTGTCGCCCGGTCGGCGGCGACTGCGACCGAGGTGTTGGCCAGGTCGCTCTCGCGGCGCCAGGCCTGCAAACGCCAACCGGGTCGATCGGCGCTCGGCCCCGCGGCCGCGGTGGCGGAGAGCAGATTCCCGCTGGCGGTCGCCCGGGCGCCGGCGAGGCCGGATCCGCGGTCCTCCTCGAACGCGGCCGCGCGAACGGAAACCACGGCGTCCGCGATGGGCAGGTCGGCGCGCAGAGAGGCGCTGCGGACCTCGAGGTCGAGCGCCGTGTCAGCGGCGCCCGCGGCGGGGCCCCGGACCGGAATATAGCCATCGCGAGTCTCGTACAGACCGGAGGCGACGAGGCGGACCGGACCTATGGCCGTCGTGCCTGAGGCGGACAGTCGGCCACCGCCGTCGGCGATCGAGGCGTCGAGCACCGCGCCGTCGTCCCGCTCCCGGAGGTTGATGACGCCGGTCAGGGCGCCGGCGCCGTAGGGCCCGGCCCCGGAACCGCGCACGATGTCGAGGCCGGACAGGCTCTCGGTCGGGACCTGCGACCAGATCACCCAGCCTCCGAAGGGGTCGTTCAGGGGAACGCCGTCGAGGGTGACGAGCGTGCGCCCCGCCCCGGACGGGGCGATGGCGCGCAGGCTGATCCCCTGGGTGGTCGGATTGGCCGACAGGCTGGAGGTGCGGCGGAAGAGGGAGACGGCGGGAACGGAGGCGAGGGCCTCGTCGAGACGCTGCTCGGCTTGCAGGTCGGCTTCGGTCAGCCGGATGACGGCGAAGGCGGCCTCCCCGGCGGCCGGCGGCAGGCGCGCGGCGGTGACGACGACCTCAGGGAGTTCGGGTGGGGGGAACTGCAGCATGAACCGCTATACTAGGCCCGCGATCGGCCCGCGGCTCAAGCCGCTTCAGTCAGCGCCGGTTTCTGGATCGGCGCCCGGCCCATGACCAGCCGGATGGCGTTGAGCCGGGCGTCGGGCTGGATGGGTTTTTGCGCGACGCCGTCCATTCCGGCCGCCAGATACTCCGCTTCATCGCGTGGATCGGCGTTGGCCGTAAGGGCCAGGATCGGAATGTCGGCCACGGGCCCGGACAG
>JALYPS010000467.1 GCA_030856285.1 Pseudomonadota bacterium | reverse complement strand
AGTTCGACCAGGTCGTAGCCGGCTTCGTTCGCGCAGGTTGTCGCCTGTACGAAATCGTCGCGAACGCGGTCCATGTCGGCGCGGGTCATCTCGCGCGGAGTCCGGTCTTCGTCCGACCACGGAATGGGCGAGGGGGCGATCAGCTCCCAGCCGTCCTTGAGCGGCTTGTCAGCGCGCGGACCCCAGGGCCGTTCGACGGAACCCTTGCGGCCGGCATGGGCCAGCTGGATGGCTATGCGCGATCCCTGGCCATGGACGAAGTCGACGATCCGTTTCCAGGCGTCGCTGTGCTCGGGCCGGTACATCCCCGCGCAGCCGGGCGTAATGCGGGCGTCGGCGGAGACGTCGGTCATCTCGGTGAAGACCAGACCGGCGCCGCCCAGCGCCCGGCCGCCCAGATGGACCAGATGGAATTCGCCGACCATCCCGTCCTCGGCCGAATACATGCACATGGGCGAGACGACGACGCGGTTGGGCAGGGTCAGGCCGCGCAGTTTCAGCGGTGCGAACATGGGTGGAGGGGGATTGTCCGTGGACGGAGCACCGGCGTTGTCGGCGAACCAGCGCTCGACCCCGGTCAGGAACGGCCCATCACGCAGGCGCAGGTTTTCGTGGCTGACGCGCTGGCTGCGGGTCAGCAGGCTGTAGGTGAACTGCAGCGGATCGAGGCCGAGGTAGCGGTCGATTGTTTCGAACCATTCGGTGGAGTTGCGGGCGGCGCTCTGCAGCTTCAGCACCTCGATCCGGCGTTCGGCTTCATAGTCGGCGAGGCCTGCATCGAGATCGTCGGCCTCGGTCAGGGTCTCGGCCAGACGGATGGCGTCCTCGAAGGCCAGCTTGGTCCCTGAGCCGATGGAGAAATGCGCCGTGTGGGCGGCGTCGCCCAGCAGCACCACCTTGCCGTCGCGCCAGTTGGAACAGGCCACGCGCGGGAAGTTAAGCCAGGCCGAACCTCGCAGGTGTTTGGCGTTGCTCGTCAGGGCGTGGCCGCCCAGCCAGTCGGCGAACAGGCCTTCCGCCGCGCGGCAGGTCTGGTCGTGATCCATGGCGTCGAAGCCCAGGCCGCGCCAGGTCGCCTCCGAACATTCGACTATGAAGGTCGAGGCGCCAGGTTCGAACTGGTAGGCGTGGGCCCAGATCCAGCCGTGCGGGGTCTCGACGAAGGCGAAGGTGAAGGCGTCGAACGACTGTTTCGTGCCCAGCCAGATGTATTTGTTGGTCCGCACGTCGATGTCGACGCCGAAGACTTCGGGATGGTCGTTGCGGATGCGGCTGTTCAGCCCGTCGGCGGCGACGATGACGTCGGCGTCCAGCGCACGGATGTCGGCGACCTCGCTCTGGAACCGCAGATCCACGCCCAGCGACCGTGCGCGCTCATGCAGGATGGTCAACAGCCGCTGCCGTCCGATGCCCGCGAAGCCGTGGCCGCCCGAGCGGATCGTCTGGCCGTGGATATGGACGTCGATGTCATCCCAATGGACGAAGGCCGCCTCGATCGCCGCCGCTGTCTCCGGATCGTTGGCCTTCAGATTGGCGAGCGTCTGATCGGAAAAGACCACGCCCCAGCCGAAGGTGTCGTCCGGGCGGTTGCGCTCATGCACGACGACCTCGAGCGAGGGATCGCGCAGCTTCAGGGAAATCGCGAGGTACAGGCCGCCCGGCCCGGCGCCCACGACGGCGATGCTTCTGACAGCCCAATCCGACAACATATTTTAAGCTTGAAACAGTTTGGGCCGGATGTCCAGCGTCAGCCGCTGGTGAACATCGCGCGGTCCGCCTTGACCGCCTCGACGATCATCGACGTCACCGCCCGAATACGGGCCAGGGGCTTCAGATCGGCATGGGTCACCAGCCAAAGGCTGCGGTCCAGATGCACGGCGTCAGGCAGCACGCGCCGCAGTCCGGTCTCGCGCGCGGCGATGAAGTCGGGCAGGACGCACAGACCGGCGCCGGCGAGGGCGGCCTGAAGCTGGGCGATCAGATTGGAACTCTGCAGGGCGACGTGAATATCGACATCGGGCGCCTGCATATAGTCGAGCTCGGGCGCATAGAGCAGGTCGCCGATGTAGCCGATGAACCTGTGTCCGGCCATGTCGGCGCGGGTCAGGATTGGCGGCCGTGCGTCGAGATAGGCGGGGGCGGCGTAGAGGCTGAGGCCGTAGTCGGTGAGTTTCCGCGAGATCAGTCGGCCTTCGCGGGGCGCGCTGAGCGTTACGGCGATGTCGGCTTCGCGCTTCGACAGGCTGAGCACGCCGGAAATGGCCACCAGCTGAATATCCAGTCCGGGATGCCGGTCGGCGAGCCTGGCCATCAGGGGCGCAAGAACATAGCTGCCGAAGCCTTCGGGCGCGCCGATCCGGACAGTGCCGGACAGCGCCTGATCGGCCTCGCCCAGTTCGTTGGCGGCCAGCAGGGTCAGGCTCTCGATCTTTTCAGCCGTCGGCATCAACCGCTCGCCGTGCGGGGTCAGGGCATAGCCCTGTGGGCTACGGTCGAACAGGCGGGCGCCGAGGCCGTCCTCCAGCGCCGCAATGCGCCGGGCCACCGTGGTGTGGTCCATGGCCGTCCGCGCCGCCGCCGTGGTCAGCCGGCCGGTGCGGGCCACGGCCAGAAAGGCGCGCAGGTCGTTCCAGTTGAAATCGGCCAACACCCGCTCCTGTGCAAAAATGCACAACGATTGCTCAAATCTTGGCATCGTCAGACCAGAAAAGCCATGGCATATCGCCGCCATCCGAACGTCTCTGTTCCGAGGACACCGTCATGGCCTTCGACTCCGCCGCCTATACGCCCGCCCTCCGGACCGCTATTCCCACGCCGACAGCCGCGCTGATCGACGCGTTCGACGCTCCCTGCCCGATCTGGGCAGCCGAGAACCCGGACCGCGCCCTGGCGTTGCTGTTCGTGGCCCCGCGCGATTGCGCGGCCGTGGATGTCCTCGTCTCGCTGTAAAGCGGAAAGCCTGCCTCATGACTGTTTCCCCGCCGCCGGTTGCCCAGCTGCCCGATCCGACCGTCGTGGCCGAGACCCTGACCACCCTGATGCAGAACGCCGCCGCCGCGGTGCGCACCACGATGGCCCAAGCCGCCACCCCCCAGGCGCTGCCCTATGACCCGGCCACGCTGACGCGGGCGATGATCGACTTCAACACCGCCGTCATGACCCAGCCGACGGCCCTGTTCGAGGCCCAGGCGAAGAACTGGAACGACTGGACCGCCCTGTGGCGCACCATGGGCGAGCGGGCCATGGGCCAGGAGGCCGCCCCCGTCGCGGCCCCCGCCAAGGGCGACCGGCGCTTCTCCGATCCGGCCTGGAGCGACGAGCCGGTCTATGACTATCTGAAGCAGGCCTATCTGCTGGCCGCGAGCCAGCTGCAGGATTTCGTCGCCGCCGCTCCGGTCGACGACGCGACCCGGGCCCAAGTCGACTTCGCCAGCCGGCAGATGATGAACGCCCTGGCGCCGACCAATTTCGTCCACACCAATCCGCAGGTCGCCCGCCGCACCATCGAGAGCGGAGGCCTGAACCTGATGACCGGCCTGTCCAACCTGCTGGAAGACGTCGGCCGGGGCCAAGGCCTGGTCGGGCGCCGCGCGCCCAATGATTTCGAACTGGGCGTCAATGTCGCCGCCACGCCGGGCGCGGTCGTCTTCAAGAACGACCTGATGGAGCTGATCCAGTACGCCGCGACGACGGACAGGGTCTATCGCCGCCCGCTGTTGTTCGTGCCGCCGCTGGTCAATAAATACTACCTCTTCGACCTGACGCCCAAGGCCAGCTATCTGAAATGGCTGGTGGATCAGGGGCACACCGTCTTCGTCATCTCCTGGGCCAATCCAGACGAGAGCCACGCCGACAACGGCATGGACGCCTATGTGAAGGACGGCGTCATCGCCGCCCTCGACGCCGTTGAACTGGCCACGGGCGAGCCGGATGCGGACCTGGTCTCCTACTGCTTGGGCGGCACCCTGTCGGCGATGACGCTGGCCTATCTGGCCAAGTCAGGCGGCGCAGAGCGGATCGCTTCGGCGACCCTGATCGCCACCCTCGTCGACTTCGGCGATATGGGTGAATGGTCGGTGTTCACCAGCGAACAGGACCTCAG
>JALYPS010000462.1 GCA_030856285.1 Pseudomonadota bacterium | reverse complement strand
ACGTGATCCTCAACATCCTGGCGCGCCGGCGCGAACCGCCCCGGCCGCTGAGCATCGTCACGCCGGAAGACCTGGCGCTGCGGCATCCGCCTCAGGCCGACTGCACCCGCTACGACAGCTTGCGAGGACTGCATGCAGCGGCATGAGATGATGGCGGCAATGGCCGGCCTGGGCCTGCAGGGCATGGTCGGCAGCTTCGACGAGGCGGTCACCACGGGCCTGCAGCGCAAGCGCACGACCATGGAGATCCTCACCGACCTGCTGCGCGCCGAGACGAGCCACCGGCATGCGGCCTCCATCCGTTACAGGATGGCGGCCGCCAAGCTGCCGGCCGTGAAGGACCTCGACGCCTTCGTGTTCGACGACACGCCGATCAACGAGGGGCTGGTACGCTCCCTGCACAGCGGCTCCTTCCTGGCGGGCCGGCGCAACATGGTGCTGGTCGGCGGGACGGGCACCGGCAAGACGCACCTGGCCACCGCCATCAGCGCTAACGTGGTGCGCGCCGGCGCACGGGGGCGCTACTTCAACACCGTCGACCTGGTGAACCGCCTTGAGGAAGAAACCCGCCTGGGCAAGGCCGGCGCGCTCGCCGCCCAGCTCTGCCGCCTCGACGTCGTCGTCCTTGACGAGCTCGGCTACCTGCCGTTCGCCCGCTCGGGCGGGCAGCTGCTGTTCCACCTGATCAGCAAGCTCTACGAACGCACCTCGGTGATCGTCACGACCAACCTGGCCTTCGGCGAATGGCCGACCGTGTTCGGCGACCCCAAGATGACAACGGCGCTGCTCGACCGCATCACCCACCACTGCGACATCGTCGAGACCGGCAACGACAGCTGGCGCTTCAAACACCGCAGCTGACCCTAACAAGAGAACGCCAGGCGGGGGTTGAGCCTCCGGTCGGGCTACGCCCTCCCTACGCCCCAACCCCCGCAAACGGTGCGCTCGTCACCGCAATCCTGAACCCCACGAGGGGGTCCCTATTGCACGCCTATAGGGGGTCCCTGTTAGACGCCGATTGACAATCCGGGAGCCTTTGACGGTTATGGAAAACACGCCAAATCCCTTGTCGTATTGCCAGAAAGGGAGTGCAAACCGGGCCCCATCCGATATCGGCAGCGCCGCGAAATGCAGGCCCCAGAGATTGCCTTCCCACACCGGGGAGGTGAGCGGCAAACTGACCGCCTCGGAGGCGCCGTCAGGGCCGTGTCGCTCGCCACTAATCCCATCTGCGGACCAGGTGAGCGTGACGTGCGGTTCGCCGTTGCGCCGGCTTTCGAACTCGATCGGCAACATGGTCCCGGCATCCAGAACGAACCTGTCCCGCATCCTGAAGGCGCCGTTCTGGACCTCCTGATGAACCAGAATACGCAGGACCTCACGGCCGCCGACGGTTTCTCGATCAATACGCTGATAGGTCCGCCCGAGCGGCCGCGCCTGGCCGCTACGCGTGTCGGCTATCAGATAACAGGCTTCCCCGGCGGCCAGCCGGGCGCCGTTGGGCAGGGCTTCGGCGTCCTGGGCGACGATCGCCATGACCAGAGCAAGCATCGGTGATCTCCTTCGGGGGCGGGTTGATGCCGCCAACCGCGGTGAGGGGCGAGACGTGGGGAACGGCGCCCGGCGATCGGCGGCATCGTGCGGGAGACGAGCCGGTCTCCCCGGTCACTCTGACGAGCGCAGCTTGTCTGCGACAAGTGCGGGCCATGCACCGGTACATCCCGCGCACCCCTTGGGGAGGAGGGGGTCTCCGCTGAGCGCAGGCAGGGCAGGGAGCGTAGTCCTGTCCGAGCGTCGTCCACGCAGCCAGGGCGGCTGCATTGGGCCCTGTATGTCTCTCTGCTGAAGACCTGACGGTCCTCGTTGAAGTTCCCCGTCTGTTTCCGGTCGGGACTACGGATACTTCGGCCTCTGTAAGCGTTCGTTCATCGTTCCCCGGTCAAGCTGTTCCCGGGGGCGAGTACGAGTAGTCGACCCCTCATGACCCCACGCCGCATACTTATCGCTGACGACGATCCCCTTCTGCGCGCCCTGCTGGTCCACCGGCTTACCGCCGACGGATATCACGTGACGACGGTGGAGAACGGTAGCGACGCGCTGGCGGCCATCTCCGAACAGCGGCCGGATCTCGTGGTTCTCGACGCCCTGATGCCGGTCATGGACGGCTTCGAAGTCCTGCGCCGCCTGAAAGCGGGGGGCTTTTCGGAGACCCCCGTGATCATGTTGACGGCGCTCAAGCGCGAGCAGGACATCGTCGGCGCCCTTCAACTCGGCGCTGCTGACTACCTGATAAAGCCGTTCATTCCGGACGAGCTGGGCCAGCGCGTCAGGCGTCTGCTGGATTCGAGCGATCCCTCGACCGGAGGCGCCCGTGATCGACGCCCCGCCTGAACCCGTCGCCGTCGCCGTACAAGCAGATCCCGGGCGATTGTATGCCTCCGCCGTCGCCGACCGTCTGGCCGGGCGGCCCGCCGAAGCTGTGACGAAGCTCGAGCAGGTGCTCGCGATGCGGCCGGACGATGTCGATGCGCGGCTGAACCTCGGTCTGGCGCTGCTGGCGCTGGGTCGTCTGGAGGAAGCGGAGGCAGCTCTGCTGGCGGTTACGCGCCAGACCCCGGACTATACGGACGCCTGGATGGGGTTGGCGCGGGTCGAACA
>JALYPS010000287.1 GCA_030856285.1 Pseudomonadota bacterium | reverse complement strand
GCCTTGAGCGCCTCGCGGACGCCGGAGGACGACAGCTTCAGCCCGTCGGGGTCGTCGATGCGGTCGACGATGGTGACGCCGAAGCCCAGCGCCTCGCTGTGGCGGCGCAGGCCCTCGGGGGAGCCGGTGCGGCTTTTGCCGTATGTGAAGTCGAAGCCGATCGCTGCGTGGCGTATGCCCAACCCGTTCGCCAGCACTTCACGGGCGAAGGCCTCGTCGGTCATGGCGGCCATGCCAGAGTCGAAGGGCAGGAGATAGAGGCGGTCGACGCCCAGCGGGGTCATGGCGCGAGCCATCTGGCCGGTGGTCATCAGGCGGAAGGGGGCGGCCTCGGGCTGGAACCAGCGGCGCGGGTGGGGGTCGAAACTGACCACGGCCAGCGGCGCGCCGAGGCGGTCGGCGGCGGCGCGGGCCTGGGCGATGACCGCCCGATGGCCTCGATGGACGCCGTCAAAGGCGCCGATGGCGACGGCCGCACCGCGGAGCCGCTCGGGCAGGTCGCGCCAATCGGTGACGATCTCGACCAAGTCAGTCCTTCGCGGGGCGCCGGCGGCGGGGGACGCGGACCAGGGCGACGCCGTCCATCGCCAGCTTGCCGTCAACGAAGCCCTCGCAGTCCAGCTCGACGCGGGCGCTTTCCTGATCGACGGACTTGACGCTGACCCGAACCAGAACCTGATCGCCGATCCGCACCGGCATGTGGAAACCGAGATTCTGGGACAGATAGATGGCCCCCGCGCCGGGCAGGATGGTGCCGACGACGGCCGAGCCGAACGAGGCTGTCAGCAGGCCGTGGGCGATGCGGCCGCGATAGGCGGTTTTCGCCGCGAAGGCCTCGTCCATATGGACCGGATTGAAGTCGTCCGAGGCGTCCGCAAACTGCTGGATGCGCTGTTCCGTGACGTGAATGATCTTCTCCGCCGTCATGCCGACGTGGAGTTCCTCGAGGATGTAGCCACCGGAGGGGTGTTTCGTCACAATTTCGGTCATGGCCCGGCCTTAGCGCGAATCGAGGGCGGTCACCACGTCAGATCGAGCGCGGCGTAGCGGGCGTAGGTGGTTTCGGCCTTCAGCAGGTCGGCGGCGCGGGCCGGATCGAGGCGCCCATCGAGGCCGCGTGCGGCGTCGCCGTGGATGCCTTGCGCGATGAACAGACAGTCCAGAAGCTGACGGTTGGCCCCCAGAACGTCGGTGACCACGCCGTCGCCGATGCACAGCACGCGCGAGCGATCGACCGGACGGCCGAGCAGCCGCTCACCCTCGCCGAGGGCCAGGCCGTAGATCGGGTCGAAGGGCTTGCCGGCCATGGTGACGCGGCCGCCGAGGCTTTCGTACAGGTCGGCAAGGGAGCCGCCGCAATAGATCAGCCGGTCGCCGCGCTGGACCACGCGGTCGGGGTTGGCGCAGATCAGTTCGAGATCGCGCGCAACGCCGGCCGACAGGCGTTCGCGATAGTCCTCGGGCGTCTCGGTCTCATCATCGACCGGGCCTGTGACCGAGATGAAGGCGGCGTCGGCGGCGCCCTCGGCGATCTGCAGGCCGAGACCGTCATAGAGGGGCCAGTCGCGGTCGGGGCCGATGATCCAGGCCGGGCCGGGCGCGCGTTTGGCCAGCTCGGCGCGGGTGGCGTCGCCCGAGGTGACGACGACGCGCCAGGCCTCCCGCGGCACGCTGAGGGCATCCATCTGAAGGATCATGCCCGGCGAGGGACGCGGCGAATTGGAGATAAGGATGACGTGCCCATGGTCGCGGTTGAACCGGCTCAGGGCCTCGCACGCCTCGGCCCAGCTTTCGCGACCGTTGTGGATCACCCCCCAGACGTCGCAGAGCAGGATGTCGTAGTCGGCGGCGATATCGGACAGGCCGGGAAGGGCGTGGGGGAGGGTCATGGGGGGGAGATAGCCTTTCGGAGAGTGGCGGTGAAGGTCTGTCTCCCGCTCGAGGGCGGCGCGAGTGGGGTGGCTGGTGGTTGGTGGTTGGTGGTTGGTGGTTGTGTGCTGGCGCTGGCCGGGCCGCCCTTCCGC
>JALYPS010000407.1 GCA_030856285.1 Pseudomonadota bacterium | reverse complement strand
CAGTACCCCCGTCGCCGCCCGGGCGAAATCCGAGCCCTGCGCGCCCGGTGGCAGGCCCAGGGCATAGATCCGATCGGCGCCGAAATCGCTCTCGCCGGCGAGGATGTGGTTCTCCACCGCCGTCCCGATGCCGCGCAGATAGGCGCCGCCGCCGTTGCCGGTATCGGTGGGCTGGGCCACCTCCTCTGCGCCATACAGGACGACGCGGATGGTCCGGGCCGGGCGGCGGCCGCTTCCGGCGATGGCCTTGGCCGCGGCCAGGGTGATGGCCCCGCCGGCGCCGTCGTCTATAGCGCCCGTACCCAGGTCCCAGCTGTCCATGTGCGAGCCCAGCACGATGATCTCGTTCGGCCGCGAACGGCCGACGATGTCCCCGATGACGTTCTGGCTGACCGTCTGATAGGTGTGGGCGGTCGACGACAGGCGCACGCGCACGGTCTCGCCCACGGCGATCAGGCGCGAGACCGTGTCGGCGTCCGGCGCGGCCAGGGCGAAGCCGGGCAGGGGCACGGCGCCGTCGATGTAGCGGGTGGTGCCGGTGTGCGGCATCCGGTGATCGTCCGTGCCCACCGACCGCATTATGAAGGCCACCGCCCCCTTGGCCGCCGCCGCCCCGGGTCCGGCTCCCCGGATGCGCGTCAGCGGGCCATAGCCCGAGCCATCCTGCATCCGCACCATCTGGCCGGCGTCGACATAGGCGATCTTGCCAGCCAGCGAGCCGGCCGGGGCCGCGTTCAGTGCCTCGAGGCTGTCGAACCGCACGACCTCGGCCTCGATCACCCCGTTGGTGCCGGGCGAATGGCCGAGGGCCGCGATGACCAGCCGCTGCGGATGGGCGCCGATGATCGAGGCGCTCTCCTCACCCCGCTCCCAGCCGACCAGCGGGAACTGTTCGATCCGCACATTCTGGAAACCCTGGGCCCGCATATAGTCGGCGGCCCACGCCGAGGCGTCCTGCTCGGCCTTCGACCCCGCCGGCCGTGCGCCGAACCGGGTGGTCAGCTGGGTGATGTAGTCCAGGGCGATGTTCTGGTTCAGCGCCGCGTCGCGGATGGTCTCGGCCCGCGCGATGGTGGCGGCGTCCTGGGCCACGGCGGGCCCGACGGCGAAGCTCAGGGCCAAAGCGCTGGCGGCGAGAAAGCGGACGGACAGGCGCATAATGGCTCCGGGACTCAGAAGAAGCCGGACCCTAGACCGCGCACCCCTGGGGGAGAAGCGTCCGGGGCCCGAGTTTTCTCCTTCGTCGCACAAACGTGGCTGGTCTCCTGATGTACTATTGACATGAAACCGCCGCATTACCCCGTCCCCCCTGAGGGCATGCGCGCCATCCTCTTCGCCCTGTGTCTCACCGCCTGTGGCCCTGCCGCCCCGCCTTCCGGCGCCCCGCCGGCCGTGCTCCCTGAAGCTCCGGCACCCGTCGATATGCGCGGCGAGTGGCGGCTGACAGCCATGAACGACCGCGCAGCTCCGCCGCCCGACAACACCGACTCGAGTCATCCGATCACCATGACGGTCGGCGACTTCACCTTCCGCGCACAGTCGCAGTGTGTCGCCTTCTGGCAGCGATACGAATGGGACGGCGGTCGTCTGATCGTGACCGGCGCCAATCCCGGCGCGATGTGCGCCCGGGGGCTGACGGAGTGGGAAACCGAGTTCGGCCGCACCCTTTCGGCGGTGACCGGAGCCGAGCGCCGCGAAGGATCCCTGCGCCTCACCGGCCCCGACGCCAGCCTGACCTTCGCGCCGGCGCCCCCTCAGCCCCGACAGAGCATCAACGGCCGCTGGCGTTTGCGCGTCTTCCACGGCGATGCCCCGCCGACGGACCTCGGTCCGATCGAAATCACCATCACCGAGGGACGGATCGCGGCCAATGCCTGCGTGTTCAGCGGCTGGCTCTATCGCCGGGACGGAACGCTGATGGAGGTGACCCCCGCGTCAGGGGCCGTCTGCGAGCGCGTGACGAGCCCGTTCGAACAGCGTTTTGGAGCCTTCATGGACCGCGTGACCCGCGCGACCCTTATCGAAGGCGGCGGGCTGATCCTCGACAGCGAGGCGGAACAGGTGGAGTTCGAGAAGGTGCGCTGAAGGCTATTCGCTCTTGATCCAGGCCTCGACCGGACCCTGCAGCTTGACCGTCAGGGCCTTGCCGCGGCGATCGACGCGGTTGCCGACAGCCAGACGGACCCAGCTTTCCGAGATACAGTATTCCTCGACATTGGTTTTTTCCTCGCCCTTGAAGCGGACGCCGATTCCCTTCGCCAGCAGGTCGGCGTCGTGGAACGGGCTGTCGGGATCGACACACAGGCGGTCGGGAAGGACGTCGGTCATGGCGATGCTCGAAGCGAAGGAACGGCAGCGGCTTTAGCGGAACCGCGCGCGTCGTCCAAGGCTTTCACGCTCACGCCTTGATCGCGGCACGCGGCGGCATAGGTAACGCCCTCCTCTCCGGAGCCCGACATGACCGACCAGCCCACAATCGCCGTCGACGGCCACGCCATTCCCCTGCTGGGATTCGGCACCTGGAATCTGACGCCCGAGGTCGCCCGGACCATGGTCGCGGAGGCGCTGCGCATCGGCTATCGCCACATCGACACGGCCTGGATCTATCACAACGAGGCGGCGGTCGGAGACGGCATCCGCGACGCCATCGCCGCCGGCCATGTCGCCCGCGAGGACATCTGGCTGACCACCAAGATCTGGGTCGCCCATTTCGACCGCGAGGGCCTGCTGAAACAGGCGCGGGAGAGCGCGGCCAGCCTCGGCTTCACCCCCGACCTCCTGCTGCTCCACTGGCCCAAGGCCGAGCCGGCGTGGGAAGAGACCCTCGGCGCCCTCAATGAGGCAAAGGATCAGGGCCTGACCCGGACCATCGGCCTGTCCAACTTCCCCTCATCGGAATTCCGCAGGGCCCAGACCCTGTCGAAAGCCCGGCTGGTCACCAACCAGGTCGAATACCACCCCTACCTCAAGCTCTCGAAGCTGATTGATACGGCGAAGTATCTCGACTCCTCCATCACCGCATGGTCGCCTCTGGCCCAGGGCAAGATCGCCGACGACCCGACCCTCAAAGAGATCGGCCGCGCCCACGGCAAGACCGCCGGCCAGGTCACGCTTCGTTGGCTGCTCCAGCAGAACGTCATCGCCATTCCCCGAACCTCGAACGTCAGCCGGGCGGAGGAGAATTTCGACGTTTTCGACTTCCAGCTCTCGGCGGAGGAGATGAACCGCGTCCACGCCCTCGCCGCCCCTGACGGCCGCCTCGGCGACTGGCTCGACAAGGCGTTCAACTGGGACGAAGAATGAGGCTGAAGCGGTGGCGCGAGGTGCGGGGCATGGCCGTCGATGACCTGGCCCCCCTGCTGCACATCTCCGCGGAGCAGGCCCGCCGAGCGGAGGCCGGCCGCGCCCACCTGACGACCGCCCAGATCGGCGCCGCCACCAGCGCCCTGCACCTGCCGCTGTGGGCCCTGGTGTCGGATACGCGGGCCTACTAAAGCGCCGCATCCTGGACGGCGTGACAGGACGGTCGTGTCCGCCTAATCCAGACGCTCTGACGGAGCGTTCCCCTTGGCCTACAAATCTCTGCGCGACTTCATGGCCATGCTGGAGGCCGAGGGCGAACTGGTTCGCGTGTCCGAGCCGGTCTCCACCCATCTGGAGATGACCGAGATCCAGACCCGGCTGCTGCGCAACGGCGGCCCAGCGGTCCTGTTCGAGAAGCCCGTCATGCCCGACGGCTCGATCAGCCCCATCCCCTGTCTGGCCAATCTGTTCGGCACCGTGAAGCGCGTGGCCATGGGCGTGACCATGGACAAGAAGACCCGCACCACCGCCGCCGAACTGCGCGAGGTCGGCGAACTGCTGGCCTTCCTGCGCAACCCGGCCCCGCCGCGCGGCCTGTCGGACGCCATGGAGATGTTGCCGCTGGCGCAGACCGTGATGTCGATGCGGCCCAAGGTGGTGAAGTCGGCCCCGGTCCAGCAGGTAGTGCTCAAGGGCGACCAGATCGACCTGACCTCCTTCCCAGTCCAGGGCTGCTGGCCCGGCGAGCCCGCGCCCCTGATCACCTGGGGTCTGGTGGTGACCAAGGGCCCGTCCGACGACCGGGAGGACGACTTCAACCTCGGCATCTACCGCATGCAGGTGCTGGGCAAGGACAAGGCCATCATGCGCTGGCTGGCCCACCGCGGCGGGGCGCAGCACTACGCCCGCCACAGGAAGGCCGGAAAGAAGGGCCCCCTGCCCTGCGCCGTCGTGCTCGGCGCCGATCCGGGCACCATCCTCGCCGCCGTGACGCCGGTGCCGGACACCCTGTCGGAATACCAGTTCGCCGGCCTGCTGCGCGGTGCCAAGGCCGAGCTTGTCCCCTGCAAGACCATCCCCCTGATGGTCCCCGCCAACGCCGAGATCGTGCTGGAAGGCCACGTCCTGTTCGACGAGCACGCGCCCGAAGGCCCCTATGGCGACCACACCGGCTATTACAATTCGGTCGAGACCTTCCCGGTCTTCCAGGTCACGGCGATCACCATGCGCCGCGACCCCATCTATCTGACCACCTTCACCGGCCGCCCGCCGGACGAGCCGTCGGTGCTGGGCGAGGCGCTGAACGAGGTCTTCATCCCCCTGCTGCGCGCCCAGTTCCCCGAGATCACCGACTTCTGGCTGCCGCCCGAGGGCTGCTCCTATCGCATCGCCGTGGTGTCGATGAAGAAGGCCTACCCCGGCCACGCCAAGCGCGTGATGCTGGGCGTCTGGAGCTATCTGCGCCAGTTCATGTACACGAAGTGGGTCATCGTCGTGGACGACGACATCGACGCCCGCGACTGGAAACAGGTCATGTGGGCCATCTCCACCAAGATGGACCCGGCGCGCGACATCACCGTCATCGAGAACACCCCGATCGACTATCTGGACTTCGCCAGCCCCGAGAGCGGTCTCGGCTCCAAGATCGGTCTCGACGCCACCGACAAATGGCCGCCCGAGACTAAGCGCGAATGGGGCGAGGAGATCCGCATGGACGAGGCCGTCGTGGAGCGGGTGTCGGACATGTGGGAACGGCTGGGCCTGCCGGGCGATCGCGCGCCGATCTGGAAATAGCGGCGCGGAACGGCCGCCCGGAATCTGTCGGAAAAACGCCTTTACATGACAGAGCTGTAATCTAGGGTCTCTCCCTTGTTCTCCTCCCCCTTGTTGAGGCCCGTCATGAAGCTGCCGCTTGTCGCCCTGCTCGCCGTCGTCATCGCCGCGCCGGTCGTGACCGTTCCGACCTACGCTGACGCCCAGGTGCGGGTCGGCAGCGGCGCGCGGCGCGACCCGCCGCGCCGGGCACGTCCGCCGGCGCCGCGTCTGACCGAGGCCGAGGAAGACCGGATGTGGGACGCCCAGGCCGAGATCAACAATCTCGACACCCAGATCGCCGCGATCCAGACCCAGGTCCAGACCGCTGGCGGCGCGACACCGGAACACAACACGGCGATCGCCGACCTGACCGCCCGCCGCACGGCGGAACAGGCCGTGTACGACCGGCTGCAGGCCAAGCTGAACCGCTGACACTTCAGTCCCGATAGAGTTGGGCCAAGCGCGCGGCGGCCGCGCGCATCGCACCTCTCAGCGCGACGGGGGCCAGAACCTCGGCCTCCGCCCCCAGACGAAGAAAGTCGGTCGCAGCGTGCTCGACCGACTCTATCGGTACCGTCACCTCCACCCAACCGTCGCCGGGATGGGCTCCGGCGGCGGCTTCGGCCGCGATCCGCGCCTGCTCTGCCCCCAGTTTCGCAAGCCGTTTCAGGCCGGCCTTTGACAGCTGCACGGTCGCGGTCCCGGTAAAGATGTCCGCCTCGAACCGCCGCGAGGTTTCCGCCCACCACGCCGCGAGGTCGAAGCCGGCAGGCCGTTCGAACGTCGCCTCGCTGACTGTCAGTTCAAGGATGTTCGAGACGCGATACGTGCGCGGCTCCAGTCGTCCCGCGACCGGCCGGGCCGCCAGATACCAGAGCCCCCCTTTCAGGATCAGTCCGAGCGGCTCCAGCTCGCGCGTCACCTCGCCCTTCCAGCTTTCATAGCGCACCGTGATGCGGCGACAGGTCCACACCGTCTGGGCGATCACGGGCAGGCGGTCGGCCTCGTCGGCGCTCTGGAACCAGCCGACGGGATCGAGATGGAAGCGGCCCGCCAGCCGCTCCGCTGCCGCCTGCCGCTCGGGCGGAAGCGCGGCCAGGAGCTTCAGTTGCATGGTCGTCACAGCGCCCGAGAACCCCATCTGCGCCGCCGGACCAGAAAGACCGCCGAGAAACAGGGTCTCGGCCTCCGCGTCCGTCAGCCCGGTCAGCCGGGTGCGGTAACCGTCCATCAGCTGAAAACCGCCCGATCGGCCGCGATCCGCATAGACCGGCGCGCCGGCCGCGCTCAGCTGGTCGATGTCGCGATAGATGGTGCGCACCGACACCTCGAACTCGGCCGCCAGCTTCTCGGCCGTCATCCGCCCCCGGGTCTGGAGCAGCAGCAGGATGGAAAGCAGTCGGCTGGCGCGCATTTTTCGACCCTGGCCTATAAATCCTGACAACAGGTGTCAGATTATGGGGCCTATCCCTCTCGTCTCCCCCCACGAGAAGGAAACCGCCCATGTCCGCCGCCCCTGTCGACGCCCTGCCCGAGATCCACGATTTCGACTTCATCCACGGACACTGGGCCGTCCAGCATCGCCGACTGAAGACGCGAGGGGCGGGAGCCGACGACTGGGACCACTTTGCATCGACCGCATACTGCGAGCCGCGCCTCGGCGGTCTTGCCAACGTCGACGAAGTGGACTGCCCGGCCCGCGGCTGGACAGGCATGTCGCTGCGGACCCTCGACGTCGAGACGCGCGAATGGTCGGTCTACTGGATCAACAGCCTGACCGGCCAGCTCCAGCCCCCCGTCCGCGGGCGCTTCAACGCCGACGGCTGTCTCCTGGAAGGCCCCGACATCGACGGCGACCGGCCCATCATCGCCCGCTACATCTGGTCCGACATCCATGCCGACAACGCCCGCTGGACCCAGGCCTTCTCGTACGACGACGGCGCGACCTGGGAAGTGAACTGGGTCATGGACTTCACCCGGGTCGCCGCATGACCGATCGCCCCCATGCCGCGCGGTCGTCCGGAACATGACCGCCAGATCGCGCCTGCATGGATAGACTGGCCCATGCAGACTTGCCACGACCGGATGGACGGCGGATGAGGGCGTCCATGCGAAACGCCCTCCTCCTCACCGTTCTGGCCGCCCTGTCCGCGAGTCCCGCCATGTCCCAGTCCCCGTCCGTCCCCAACGCCGCGCCCTGGGATCAACACTTCCTGCCGCCCGCGCCCGCATGGGACGGCGCCAGCCGCGCCCTGCTGCGCGACGCCTCAGACCCGTGGGTCACGGCCTTCGAGGCCGACGCCGAACATGACGAAAGCCCGAGCTACGCCGACACCCGCGCCTGGTTCGACCGGCTCGACGCGGCCTCCGATCTGATCCGTATCGAACAGTTCGGCGTCTCGCCCGAGGGGCGGCCCATCTACGCAGTCATCGCCTCGAAGGACGGTGCCGCCTTCGATCCGTCCAAGCCCGTGCTGCTGGCCCAGGCCGGGATCCATCCGGGCGAGATCGACGGCAAGGACGCGGGCATGATGCTGCTGCGTGACATCGCCTTCAACGGCAAGGACGAGCTGCTGGACCGGGTCAATCTGATCCTGATCCCCATCCTCTCGGTCGACGGCCACGAGCGCGCCTCGACCTACAGCCGCCCCAATCAGCGCGGGCCCCGCATCCAGGGCTGGCGCAATACGGCGACCAATCAGAACCTCAATCGCGACTATCTGAAACTGGACCAGCCCGAGATGCGGGCAGTGCGCGGCCTGATCCTGAAATACCGGCCCGACCTGTATGTCGACATCCACGTCACCGACGGCATGGATTACCAGTATGACGTCACCTACGGCTACAACGGCGAGAACGGCGTCTGGTCACGCTCCCCCGCCATCGCCCGCTGGCTGGACGACGCCTTCAAGCCCGCGGTCAACGCCGCGCTCGAAGCCGAGGGGCACATCCCCGGCGAACTGGTCTTCGGCATCGACGCCGATCCCCGCGCCGGCCTGTCCGACGGCGGCCTCGGCGAGCGGTTCTCCAACGGCTGGGGCTCGGCGGCCCACGTCCCGACCATCCTGATCGAGAATCACAGCCTGAAACCCTACGAACAGCGGGTCCTCGGAACCTACGTCTTCCTCGAGGCCGCCCTGCGCCGTCTGGCCGAGGACGGTGCCGCCCTGCGCACCGCCATCGCCGCCGATACGGCCCTGCGGCCCGCCGAAATCCCGGCCAATTTCGCCCCCGATCCGACCCCGGCCTACACCCGGACCTTCAAGGGCATCCGCTATGAGATGTACGACAGCCCCGCCTCGGGCCGTCAGGAGATCCGCTGGCTGGGCGTGGCCGATCCCGAGCCCTGGTCCCTGCCCTTCTACGGCTCGCGACCGACCCTGACCCTGCAGCGTCCCGAGGCCTATTGGGTGCCGTCATATCGCACGGACATCATTGAGCGCCTGCGCCTTCACGGCGTCCGGATGGAGACCCTGACCACCGCCCGAACGGTCAATCTCGACATGCTTCGCCTCGTCGATCCGAAGCTGGCCGCCCGCGCCAATGAAGGCCACGTCGGCGTCACCGTCACGGGCGTCACCCCCGAGCGCCGCGACTGGACCTTCCCCGCCGGTTCGGTCCGCGTGCCCATCGACCAGCCTCTGGGCGACATTGTCGTTCTGCTGCTGGAGCCGCAGTCGTCCGAGAGTTTCTTCGCCTGGGGGATGTTCCCCGAGGTGCTGAGCCGGGTCGAATATATCGACAGCTATGCCATCGCCCCGCTGGCCGAGGC
>JALYPS010000337.1 GCA_030856285.1 Pseudomonadota bacterium | reverse complement strand
CGGACCGGTCGAGCCCACAGAGGCCATGAACTGCTGGCCGCCCGAGAGACGCTTGGCCAGACCGGCCTGCACCGCGGAGCCGGCTTGCTGGGCGCGCATCAGGGCCGAGGCGGCGTGATCGCCGGTGACCGAGAGGCCTGCCTGTCGCGACAGTTCGATTTCGTCGGTCGCCGCGGCGGCCATGTCGGCCAACGGGTTGCCGTCGAACTCGTCCGCAGTGGCCACACGGCGCATGTCAGCGATCGTGCGGGTCTGGCGGAAGGATTCCAGAAACTGGTCGGTGCGGCGGTTCAGGGCGCCGAACTCGAAGATTTTGATGAGCAGCAGGACCCAGGTGAAGATCGAGGCCAGGACGAGACCGATCATCACGGTCTTAACGACCGGGTCCGCGTCCATGAACATGCTGGCCGGCGTCATCTTGCCGTGGCTTTCACCACCGACGACGGCGGGTTCAGCAGCCGGAGCGGCTTCTGTGGCGGCCGGGGCGGCTACAGTGGCGGCCGGAGCGGCTGCTGCGGCGGCCGGATCAGCGGCGGGGGCATCCTGCGCGAGAACCGGCGTGCCGGCCATAAGGACGCCTGCGGCGGCCATGGCCAGGAGGATGTTGGTCTTCTTGATATCGAACATAGTTCGCCAGTTCCTGCTGTTTGGTCTGACTTGTGGAACCCAAAAGAAACGGCCGCAGACGACGACCGCCCTCGATGAAATTCTTGTCCGCCGAGAAGGGGAACGGACCCCCGATCGTTGGAACGCCTCCTGACGCTTCCGGTTGCCTGTTGGCTTCCGGCGCGGCGCCGACGGACTAGGGGAACCGTTTCCCCGCTTCCATCAACTGCCCGCGAAGGAACGCGGTCAAGCTCCTTTGGCGAACGCATACCAGAGCGTCAAGTGCGGGACGGTGCTTTTCCCCTCGCGAGGGAGCCAGCAGGCCCGATGCCGAAGATTCCGGTCGAAAGCGACATTTTCATGATGGAACCGCGCCGCTTTCCTCGATCGGGAAAAGGCGATGGTGCCTGGGGGCGGATTCGAACCACCGACACGCGGATTTTCAATCCGCTGCTCTACCAACTGAGCTACCCAGGCGAGGCATCCGCTCGCGGGAGGGCGGTCTATAGGCGAGCCGTTCGGGGGTGTCCAGCCGTCAGATCAGTCTTCGTTCGGGTCGCCTGTCGAGACGTCGTCGACACTATCAGGGATGACGTATCCGCCGGTGAACCACCGTTGCAAATCGACGTCGGCGCAGCGTTTGGAGCAGAAGGGCTTGTACTTGGCGTCGGCCGGCTGACGGCGACAGGTCGGGCACAGGGCCATGATCACCGATCCTCGATCAGAAACGCGCCCGGCGCGATCGCCGGATCGCTTTCCAGATGGGCCCGCGGACCCAGACGCGCCACCAGGGGCGCAGCCAACGCCGTCTCCTCCGACGCCGCCCGGACGCTGACGCGGGGGCTTGTGGTGTCGGACAGCAAGGCGAATCTCAATGCGCGCACGATGTCCTGCGCCCGCTGCCCGGCACGCCTCCGCCTGTCGGGGCCGTTCAGAATCTCTTCCAGCGGCGTCCGTCGCCACGGCAGGGCCAGTTGCAGAACGCCGAACCGGTTGACCGGCCCGAAGACGACGTCCGGATCACCGCCGAACGCCTGTTTTGCGGCCGCCATGACGACGTCGCCGTCCTGACCCGTTCCGACCAGGTCGATAGACAGAAGGCCGCCCCAGCTTTTCAGCCGGATCAGACGGGCCGCGGCGTGCAGGCCCTGCCGATTCGCCCGGGTCCGTGCGGGCGCGCCGAATGACACGCCCGGCGCGGGCGCGAGGTCCAGGTCGACGGCGATGAGAGCCCGGGTGCGCTGGACCATCAGGTCCAGGCCTGTGTCGGGGAACAATTCGCCGGGCCAGCCCGCCTCTTCCTCCGCGTCCCAACCCGCCTGAATGGCGGCGAGGCCCGTGATAGGCTCAACGCCGGGGGCCAGCCTGGCGAGGGTCTCCGCCACCGTCGGACCCGGCGTGAGCAGGCGCGGCGCGCCCTCCCCTGCCCCGATCAGGCGCAGGGTCGGTCCCTTGCCCTCGCGCGGCTCGGCCGAGATCTCGACCTCGACCTTCTGGCCCACGGCCAGCCGGTCCTGTCCGCGGAACGGCAGGAAGCCGTGCACGGCGGGTCCCAGATCGACGAAGGCGCCCTTCAAGCCCGGATGGACCTCTGCTACCCGCCCGACGCAGCGCGCGCCGAGCCGATGTTCGGCCACTCCGTCCTCGCGCTGGATCAGCAGATGCTCGAACCGGCCGTCCCGGGCGACGACGCCGCGGACCTCGCCGGGCGTGTCGTCGAGGAAGACCTCGACAGTCACGGCCGCCAGCCCGCGCCGTTCAGCAGATTGACCGTCTCGAACAACGGCAGACCCATGACCGCCGGATAGCTGCCGACCAACCGGGTGACGAAGGCCCCGGCCCGGCCCTGTATGCCGTAGCCGCCGGCCTTGCCGCGCCATTCGCCCGACGCGACATAGGCCGCGATCTCGGGGTCGGATAGGACCTTGAAGCTGACCCGGGTGTCGACGACCCGATGGGTGGTCCGGACGCCCGCGGTCACCGCCACACCGGTGAAGACCCGGTGGTTGCGGCCCGAAAGCAATTTCAGGAATCGGACAGCCTCGGCTTCGTCAGCCGGCTTTTCGAGCAGCCGACGGCCCACGGCCACCACGGTGTCGGCGGCGAGCACGACCGCGTCCGGCGACCCGGCCGCCACCGCCTCGGCCTTGGAGACAGCGAGCCGCGCGGCGAGGCGCGACGGCGTCTCGTCCTTCAGCGGGGTCTCGTCGATATCGGCGGGATCAACCCGGTCGGGCGTGATCCCGACCAGCGCCAGCAGTTCGATGCGGCGCGGGCTGGCCGAGGCCAGCACCAGTTCCGGACGGCTCACGCGAGCCCGCCCTTACTTGAAGCGATAGGTGATGCGGCCCTTGGTCAGGTCATAGGGCGTCATCTCGACCAGAACCTTGTCGCCAGCCAGCACGCGGATGCGGTTCTTGCGCATCTTGCCGGCGGTGTGGGCGATGATCTCGTGGTCGTTCCCCTCGAGCAGCACGCGGAACGTCGCGTTCGGCAGCAGTTCGCTGACGACGCCGGGAAACTCGAGCAGTTCTTCCTTAGCCATGCGGCCTCTCGCGCCCTGTGAATACGAGTCTGGACGCGCGCCGGGCGAAAGCGCGCGTCGAAAAGAGCGGGCCTAATGCCCCAAAACGCCGGGATAGTCGAGATCAACCGCGCCGGTACAGCGCCGTCACCAGGGTGAACAGCCGCCGCGCTGTCTCGTGGTCGATGGCGATCTTGCCGTCCAGCCGGGCCTTCAGCAGGTCCGCGCCTTCGTTGTGCAGGCCCCGCCGGCCCATGTCCACGGCCTCGATCTGCGCCGGGGAGGTCCCGCGCAGGGCCTCGTAATAGCTGTCGCATATGAGGATGTAGTCGCGGATCACCCCCTTCAGCGGCGTCAGCGACAGGCCGTGGGCGCGCGAGAAGTCCGGTCCCTCGATATCGAACACCAGCTTGGCATCGACCAGCGACAGCTTCAGCCGATAGGGTCCGCCCGCAGCGCCGGCCGGTTCGAAGCTGTTTTTCTCGACCAGGTCGAAGATGGCGACCCGACGCTCGTGCTCGATCTCGGCGGTCGCAGCCGGCAGGGTCGCGGCGTCCAGATCGACCGAGGCGAGGCGGTGCTCGCTCACGCCGGATCCGCCGGCGGGTCGAGGTGGGTCGGGGCCAGTTTGGCGGGCCACCGCTCCGACAGGTCGGTCAGGACGGCGTCGAGGCATTCCACGTCGATCCGCAGGTCGCCGCCGCCGGCGAACATCATGATGACCCGACCGCCCGGCGCCTCATCCGGCGCGAACTCTATAGCCAGCAGCTCCAGCGCACTTTCGGGCAGACGCGGCAGGCGGCGGCTCTTGACCGCGATGACGTCGCCGAACTGCATGGCCGCCATCACCCGCGTGCCGCCGCACTCCCAGCAGAAGCGGCTGAGCTTCAGCGTCACTCTCCGCGAGGACGGCTCCCAGACGATGTCGACCGGCCGCAGGATGGCGTCCTGCAGGGCGGCGGAGATGATGTGCAGGTCGTCGGCGTCCTCGGCCAGCAGTCGCAGCGGCTCGACGGGGGCCTGCATCGCCCCGGCCGCGCCCTGCGCCTGCAGCTCAGTGCTCATGGTCGTCGCCCCTGATGCGGCGGATGTCGGCGCCGCAGGCGCTCAACTTCTCTTCCAGCCGCTCGAAACCGCGATCCAGATGGTAGACCCGGCCGACCGTGGTC
>JALYPS010000306.1 GCA_030856285.1 Pseudomonadota bacterium | reverse complement strand
GGCCGTGCACTGCTGACCATTCACCGATTGCCAGCATATCCGGCGCAGCCAACACGCTGACATCGCTCGCCTTCCGAAAAATCCAGCGCCCCCAGCCCGCCATAGGTAGCCCGTCCGCCACAATACTCCCGTTCCGTCGCAGGGAGGGGCGCAAGGCCTTGCGATCTTGTCGCGGCGGGAACGGGATGAGCGGGGGTAAGGGCGATGGGCAGGGAACCCGCGCCGTTCCGGGGATCGGGTTCGCAAGGCTCCGACCCGCCCGCCGGAGGCTATGTCGGCAAGGCGTCAAGAGCGCCGCTGGTCCTGCGGGGGTCACGCTCCTTCAGGCCGACAGCTCCCGGTCAGACATCTCGTGCGGAGCGACGTCGCGAAGCCGAAACACATTCTCCCACGGCCTCCGGGCTTCGCGCCCGGCGCTCCGCCGGCCCTTCCCATGCTTTCGGCCTCACGGCCGGAGAGGGCTTCAGCCTGCGCGCTCTTCCTCCCCACTTCGGGGGAGGAAGAACCCGACAAGCCTGTCCATTCGCGTTTCGCGAATGAACACCTGCCGTCGTTCGCGAACGGCAGCCGCCCGAACCCGCAATCGGCGTGGCGGCGGGCCCGGCGGCGCATCACGGTCAGTCCATCGAAACGGCCCGGTCATCGGGTCTCACACCAGAAGGACTTCCGCCATGATCCGCCTCGCTTCCCTCGCCGCCGCCCTGCTGCTCACCGCCGCCCCCGCCCTCGCCCAGTCGGTCGACAACAAGGTCGTCCTGACCTTCGAAACCGGCGCCCGCAGCGGCATGGTCATGATCGCCTTGTTCGACAACGCAACCGCCTTTGACGGCCGCAACGGCGCCGCCGTGGCCCAGACCGCGATCAGCGCCTCGGGCCGCGTCGTCGCGACCTTCGATAATCTGCCCGCCGGCGAATACGCGGTGAAGGCGTTCCACGACGTCAACGGCGACGGCGAGATGAACACCAACCCGTTCGGCATGCCGACCGAGCCCTACGCCTTCTCCAACAACGCCGTCGGCAACATGGGCCCCGCCCGCTGGGACCGCGCGCATTTCGCCGTCTCCGGCGAAACCGCCCAGACCATCAGCATCCGCTAGGCCACCCGAACCAGCGCCCGTCAGGAGACCTCCCATGCACGCTTCCCGCCGCAATTTCCTGATGGGCGCCGCCGCCCTGTCAGCCGCCGTCATCACCCCCGAGACCGTCCGCGCCATGGCCGCCATGCAGGCGTCGGCCGACTGGGCCCTGGCCACCGCCGACCTCGAGGCCGACATCGCGCCCCGCGCCATGCGGCTGGTCCACGGTCGCGCCCCGGCCGGCCTGACCGGGACCCTGTTCCGCAACGGCCCGGCCAAATTCCGCCGCCCCGGCGGCTCGGCCACCCACTGGTTCGACGGCGACGGCCTGATGCGGGCCTTCCGCGTCAATGACGGTCAGGTCACCCTCGACGCCCGTTTCGCCGACACCCCCAAACGGCGGGTCGAGACCGAACTGGACGCCGTCGTCACCCCCGGCTTCGGCACCGTTGGCGACGCCCGCGCCCGCATTGGCTCCAATGACGACGCCAACGCCGCCAACACCGCCGTCATGGTGGCCGGCGACGAGGTCTGGGCCCTGTGGGAAGGCGGCTCGCCCATGGCCATGGCCGCCTCCGACCTGTCGACCAAACGGTTCGTCACCCTGCGCGACGACCTCAAGGGCATGCCCTTCCAGGCCCACCCGCGCTATGACCCCGACGGCACGATCTGGAACATCGGCCTGAACGGCGGCCAAGCCATCGTCTGGCGCCTCAACGCAGACCGCAGCCTGCGCACGGCCGATGTCATCGACCTGCCGCGCGCCAGTTTCGTGCACGACTTCACCGCCACGGCCCGCCACCTGATCTTCGTGCTCCAGCCCTGGGTCTTCGACAATCAGGGCATGCCCTATGCCTCGCGCTTCGCCTGGAAGCCCGAGCTGGGGACGCAGGTCATGGTCGTCGACAAGGCCGACCTGTCGCGCCGCCGGATCTATGAGCTGCCGACCTTCAGCTATTTCCACCTCGGCGACGCCTGGGAGGACGCTTCCGGCACGATCCGGTTCGATGTCGCCGCCGGAAAGGATGTGGCCTTCGCCATCGACGGCGCCCGCGTTCTGGTCGAACAGCGCGGTTCGGTGCCCGGCGAGCACGCGGTCCTGAACCTGATTACTCTGCATACGGACGGTCGCGCCGAAATGGCCAGCTCGGGCGTCACCGCCGAGTTCCCCAGGAACGACCCGCGCCGCGCCGGCCTGCCGCGCCGCCTGACCGTTCACGTCGCCGGCGAACGCCCTGACCGGCCCCTGCCGACGGGTCTCGCCACCTGGGACTGGGACACGGGGCGGTCCGACTATTTCACCTTCGGCGACGCGCAGATCGTGGAAGAAGCCGTCTTCGTGCCGCGCGGCCCGAACGAGGCCGACGCCTGGCTGCTCGCCCCCTCGATCAACCTCGCCGAGGGCGTCACCGAACTGCACGCCTTCGACGCCGCCCGCGTCTCCGCCGGCCCGGTCGCCACCTGGCGCGCCGACGTCGCCCTGCCGGCCGGGTTCCACGGGGTGTGGGCTGGGTAGGGCGTCAGTACCAGCCGGAGTCGCGCAGGGCCTTCGCGTAGCGCCGGCTGACCGGGGCCTCGACGCCGCCCTCCAGCGTCAGGGTCGCCCGACCGTCGCCGCGGCTGACGTCCCGCACGGCGTCCTTCGCCACCCACCAGCTGCGGTGCGTCTGCGCGCCCTCCAGCCCCTCCAGCTCGGCCAGGGCGTCTGACAGCCGCATCAGGATCAGGTCCGATCCGCGGTCGGTATGGATGCGCAGATAATGGTCCTCGGACTGCACCGCCCGTATGGCCGCGCCCTTCAGCCTGAACGGCAGCCGGTCGATGAACCGGGCCGGCTTCGCCCCCGCCGGGGCCGCGTGCGTCTGCACCGGTGTCCGCCCGAGGAAAACGTTCAGCGCACTGATCGCCGCCGTCACCACCAGCACCGGCGCCACGAAGTCGGGCAGCTGCGCCAGGTTGATCGAGCGGTCGTTGTCGAAGAACCTGTTGGTGATGGCCCAGACCATGACCGACAGCGGGCCGGATATGATCAGTGTCAGCGCCGCCACCGCCAGCCAGGGGCGGCGGTCGAGGTCGATGCGCCGCTCGACCAGCCGCGAGCACAGATGGCCCCACAGCGCGCCGGTCAGCATCATCGGCGTCCAGTACGTCAGCCGGAACGCCAGCGAGGTGTCGCCGGTCCCGAACGCCCCGGTGAAGGCCAGCAGACCGCCTGCCGCCCCCGCCACGGCCAGGCCACGCAGCAGTCTCCGGTCAATCGGGATGCGCACGACGTCGGGGCCAGTCTCGCTCATGCCGGAGCGCTCGGATCCGGAGCACACACCGCCCGGAACCCCGCCGCCGCGAACCGCACCATATAGTCGCAGGCGCTCTCCAGATCCCCCGACCGGCACAGCCCCCCCGACAGCCGGTCCAGCCGCCCCGTCTCGCCCAGCGTCAGCGTCAGCGCCCCCGACAGATTGTGATAGGCCCAGTAAAGATCGACCTCGCGAGCGTCCGGCAGGACCCGCTTGATCAGCTCGATCAGCCGTCGGATCGCCGGATCATAATAGCGGGCCATGGTCTCGCCGCCGAAGGTCGGATTGGCGTTGGTCTGGGCCACCAGCGCCGAATAATGCTTCCAGCCCGGCCCGCCCTTCATCGACCACTGGAAAGGCGGCCGGAGAAACGCCTCGAACAGACCCTCCAGCGTCATCCCCTCGCCCATTTCGGCGGCGTAGCGATTGATGGCGTCGACCCGCTCATTGTTCCAGACTTCGGCGCGCCTCAGAAAGACCGCGTCGAACAACCCGCGCTTGGCTCCGAAATAATAGTGGACCAGCGCCGTATCCACGCCCGCCTCCCGCGCCACCTCGCGAATCGTGACGCCATAGAAGCCGTGTTTGGAGAACAGGTCCTCGGCCGCGTCGAGGATCAGGTCCCGCGTGTCGGCGGCGCCTGGGGCCTTGGCCTTGGGTGGGCGGCCTCGTCTTGCGGTCGGCGCATCGAGCTTGGTCATGACACCGAAGCTAGGCCGCATCGCCCCGCCTGTGCAACGGCGCCACAGGTCGGGCCGCCGGTGACGCCAGGGAAGCGGAGCCGTTTGACAGCAGGCTGAAAACGATTACGTTCCAAAAAATCATTGAACGCTGAATAAACAGCGTCATCGGGCTGGAAATCACAGGACTGGGGCTACCATGAACCGCTATGTAAAGACCGCCTTGCTTGCCGGAGCCGCCTGGAGCGCGCTCTCCACCTTCGCCATGGCCCAGGACGCCGCGCCGCAGGACGGAGCCTCCTCGCTTGATGATATCGTCGTCAGCGCCCGTCGCCGGGACGAACTGCTGAAGGACGTGCCGATCTCGGTCTCGGCCATCGGCGAAGAGCGCCTGGAACAGACCGGCGCCTCGGACATCACCGCCCTGCAGCAGCAGACCCCGAACGCCACCGTTCAGGTCGCACGCGGTTCGAACTCGACCCTGATCTCCTTCATCCGCGGCATCGGCCAGCAGGATCCGCTGTGGGGCTTCGAGCCCGGCGTCGGCCTGTATGTCGACGACGTCTATGTGGCGCGTCCGCAGGGGGCCGTGCTGGACATCTACGACGTCCAGCGCATCGAGGTGCTGCGCGGTCCGCAGGGTTCGCTGTACGGCCGCAACACCGTCGGCGGCGCGATCAAATATGTCACCAACGGCCTGTCGGCCGATCCGGAACTGACGCTGCGCGGCGCCTATGGCAGCTACAACCAGATCGACTTGATGGCCGTCGGCAGCATCCCGCTGGGCGACACCTTCCGCGTCGGCGGCGCCATCGCCTCGTATCAACGCGACGGCTACGGCTCCAACCTGAACACCGGCGCTGAACACTACAACAAGGATGTCCTCGCCGGCCGCCTCAGTGCTGAGTGGGAACCCCGCGACGACATGTCGATCCGCCTCGCCTATGACCGGGTCCAGGACGATTCCAACCCGCGCCACGGCCACCGCGAAGTCGCCGGCGTCGGGGTCGGAGCCGGCATTCAGCCCAGCGTCTACGACACGTTCGCAGGCATCGGCGACGAAAACTCCGTGATGAGCCAGGGGGCCTCGGCAACGCTCCAGCTTGAGCTCAACGACAACTGGACCTTCAAGTCGATCACCGCATGGCGCGAGGGCGACACCGACACGGTTATCGACTTCGACAACACCCCCGCCCCGACGCTCGACATCCCGGCCTACTACGCCGATGACCAGCTGACCCAGGAGTTCCAGTTCCTCTTCGACTACGACCGGATCCAGGGCGTGGCCGGCTTCTTCTATCTGGACGGCCATGCCGAAGGCGCCTTCGACACAGTCCTCGGCGGCGCGGGCATCGTGATTGGCACCTCGGGCCAGGTGGACACCGAGAGCTGGGCGGGCTTCGCCGACGTCAATCTGGACCTGACCGACCGCCTGCATCTCGGCATCGGCCTGCGCTATACGCTGGACGAAAAGCGGGGAACGGTGTTCCGCGCCAACTACCTCGGCGCTACCCGCAGTCCGATCCTGGGCGGAACAGCTCGCGCGCCCCTGCTGGTGCGGACCAACTACACCAACTCCAAGGACTTCACCCAGTTCACGCCGCGCATCGCCCTGTCCTACGACCTGACGGATGACATGACGACCTACGCCTCGTATTCGCAGGGCTTCAAGTCCGGCGGCTTCGACATGCGCGGCGACGCCTTCCTGACGCCTAACACAGTCAACGGCTATGATCCGGAAACAGTCGACTCCTATGAGATCGGTTTGAAAGGCGCGCTCGATCGTCTGACATTCGCCGCTTCGGTCTTCTACAACGAATACCAGGACCAGCAGGTCACCACCCAGGTTCCCGCCGGCGCCGGCATCGCCAGCTTCGTCGATAACGTAGGCTCCTCGACCTTCTACGGCGCCGAGTTCGAAGGCCGGCTGCGCATTCTGGACAACCTCTCGGCCAACTTCGCGGTCGGTTATCTGAACTCGGAGTTCGAAGAGTTCCTGCGCTACAACCTTACCACGATGATGTTTGAGGACATTTCCAGCCAGGTCGTTCTGCAAAACGCTCCGGAATGGACGGGCTACCTCGGCCTCACCTGGCTCGGCGACGTCGGCGGCGGCCAACTGGCGGTGACGCCATCGGTCAGCTACCGCGGCGACTTCAGCCTGTTCGAGTTCCCCAACCCGCTGCTGGACCAGGAAGCCTATTCACTGGTCGATCTGTCGATCGTCTGGACCGACCCCAGCGACCGCTTCACCATCGGGCTCTATGGCAAGAACCTGACCGACGAAGAGTACCGTGTGGGTGGCTACAACTTCCCCGGCGCGCTCTTCAACAACTCGATCATCGGCTACTACGGCCCGCCGCAGACGGTGACCGCCTCGCTGCAGGTCAAGTTCTGATCCGACGCGAAGACTCCTGAAGCCTGATCGCATCTGATCACGGGCGGCGGTTCTCCTGAGCCGCCGCCCTTTTTCTTTGGCGCTGCCGAAAAGCGACGCTACCGTTCCGTCAACCAAGAAGACCAGTCGAGGGAAACGCCATGACCGCCACGGACGCCCCCCCCGCGGGACATTCGCCCGCCGAACGGCCCGGATACCGCTTCTATGTCCTGGCGGTTCTGATCCTCGTCTACATGCTGAACTTCCTGGACCGCCAGATTATCGGGATCCTGGCGGCGCCCCTGAAGGCGGAGTTTGGCCTCTCCGACAGCCAGTTCGGCCTGCTGGGCGGCATCGCTTTCGCCTCCGTCTATTCGACCCTCGCCATACCCCTGGCCTGGTTGGCCGACCGCTACAGCCGCGTCTGGATCATGACCGGCGCCCTGACGGTGTGGTCCGGATTCACCGCCCTGTGCGGCATGGCCGGGTCGTTCACCCAGCTGTTCCTGTTCCGCATGGGCGTCGGCGTGGGCGAGGCGGGCGGCGTCGCGCCGGCCTATTCGCTCGTCGCCGACTATTTTCCGCCGCATCAACGGGCGCGGGCGCTGGCCGCCTTCGCCTTCGGAATTCCGCTGGGGACGGCTGCGGGCACCCTGGTCGGCGGCTTGCTGGCCGCGACCTATGGCTGGCGCACCGCCTTCATCGTCGTAGGCTTGGCCGGCATCCTGCTCGCGCCCGTGCTTCTGCTGACGGTTCGCAATCCCAAACGGGGCGGAACGGATGCGATCAAGACCGAGGCGGAACTGGCGGCGATCGCCGCCGCGCCTGTGGTTGGCTCAGGCAAGTCCGGCGCTATTGCGGCCCTCATCATGCTGGGGCTCGGCCTCGGCGCCCTTGCCCTGGCGGCCCTGATCCATTTCGGCGGTCTGGCGCTCGGCAATCCCCTGGTGTTCGCCTTCGGCGGCCTGCTGGCCATGGTCATCGGCATTTCGCTGACGATCGCGCGCCGCACTGCCTCGGC
>JALYPS010000303.1 GCA_030856285.1 Pseudomonadota bacterium | reverse complement strand
GGCCAATCCCATGCCGTAGGCCGACAGCACGCCCGCGAACGGGTGCAGCATAACCCGGGTCATGCCGAGTGCGTCGGCGACCAGACAGGCGTGCTGACCACCCGCGCCGCCGAAACAGTTCAGCACATAGCGGGTGACGTTATAGCCGCGCTGGATCGAGACCGATTTGATCGCCTCGGCCATGTTCTGGACGGCGATGGTGATGAATCCCTCGGCAAGCGCTTCGGGGGTCGCGGCGCGGCCCGTGGCCCGGCGGCCCTCGGCGGCCAGGGCCTCGAAGCCCGCCTTCACCGCCTCTCCGTCCAGTGGCTGGTCGCCGTTCGGGCCGAACACGGCCGGAAACTGGTCCGGCCGCAGCTTGCCCAACATGACATTGCAGTCGGTCACCGTCAGCGGCCCGCCGCGCCGGTAAGCCGCCGGTCCCGGCACGGCGCCGGCGGATTCGGGCCCGACCCTGAGCCGCGAGCCGTCGAAGCGGCAGACCGAACCGCCGCCCGCCGCCACTGTATGGATGCCCAGCATCGGAGCCCGCAGCCGCACGCCCGCCACCACGGCGTCCGAGGTTCGCTCATAGTCGCCGGCGAAATGCGACACGTCCGTCGAGGTGCCGCCCATGTCGAAGCCGATGACGCGGTCGAAGCCCGCCGCCCGCGCGGTCTCGGCCATGCCCACCACGCCGCCCGCCGGTCCGGACAGGATGGCGTCCTTGCCGCGAAACGCCTCGGCCGCGGTCAACCCGCCGCTCGATTGCATGAACAACAGCGGGGTCGCGGGACCGAGATCGGCGCCGACCCGGTCCACATAGGCCCTCAGGATCGGCGACAGATAGGCGTCCGTCACCGTGGTGTCGCCGCGCCCGATCAGTTTGATCAGCGCCCCGACTTCATGGCTGACCGAGATCTGTTCGAAGCCGATCTCGCGCGCGATTTCCGCCAGCCGCCGTTCGTGGTCGGTGAAGCGCCAGCCGTGCACCAGCACGATGGCCACGGCCCGGAACCCGGCCGCCCGCGCCGCCGTCAGGTCCAAGCGCGCCCGGTCCTCGTCCAGCGTCCGGTCGATACCGCCGTCGGTCCGGACGCGTTCGTCGATCTCGATGACGCGGTCACAGAGCTGGTCGTTGAGCACGATATGGCGGGCAAAGAGGTCCGGTCGGCTCTGCCAGCCGATGCGCAGGGCGTCGCCGAAGCCGCGAGTGATCGCGAGCACGACCGGTTCGCCCTTGCGCTCCAGCAGGGCGTTGGTGGCTACGGTGGTGCCCATACGGACCTCGGCTACCAACCCGGCGGGCAGGGAGCCGGTCTTTGCATCCAGGATCCGCCGTACGCCCTCGACCGCGGCGTCAGCGTATTGTTCGGGATTGTCCGACAGCAGTTTGCGGGTCTGCAGCGACCCGTCCGGCTCCCGGGCGACGATGTCGGTGAAGGTGCCGCCCCGGTCTATCCAGAAGCGCCAGCCCGCCGCCGTTCCGGTCTGCGCTGCGCTCATGATCCGCTCCGACTCGCTCAATCTGGCCAGCTTATCGCAGACTTTGCGGCTCCGGTTGGCTTAGGGGCCTGTCGCAACGCCATTCCGGTTGCTAGATCGACCGACAGACCCGGGGACGCGCCATGACCGAGACGATCGAACTGAACCACTGGATCAACGGCGAGAAGGTCTCTGCCGAGCGTCCAGGTGAAAGCCTCAACCCGTCAGACACCCGCGAGGTGGTCGCCCGCACCCCCGACGGCGGCGAGGCTGAGGTCAATGCGGCGGTGGCGGCGGCCAAGGCGGCCTTCCCGGGCTGGTCCGAGGCGTCGCCGGAACTGCGCTCGGACATTCTCGATCGCGCCGGGACGCTGGTGATGGAGCGGCGCGAGGCGCTGGGTCGGCTGCTGTCGCGCGAGGAGGGCAAGACCCTGGCCGAGGGGATCGGCGAGACGGTCCGCGCGGGCCGGGTGCTGAAATATTTCGCGGGCGAGGCCCTGCGCGTTCATGGCCAGAACCTCGCCTCGGTTCGGCCGGGCGTGGAGATCCAGACCTATCGTCAGGCGGTCGGCGTCTATGGCCTGATCACGCCATGGAATTTCCCCATCGCCATCCCGACCTGGAAGGCTGCGCCGGCGCTGGCGTTCGGCAATACGGTGGTGATGAAGCCCGCCGGACCGACGCCCGCTACGGCCGAGGCCCTGATCGCCATCCTGCATGAGGCGGGCCTGCCCAAGGGCGTACTCAACATGGTCATCGGACGCGGCCGGGTCGGGCAGGCGATCGTCGATCATCCGGACGTGGACGGTCTGAGCTTCACCGGCTCGCAAGGCGTCGGCGCGGGCGTTGCGGCGGGCGCGGTGAAGCGGCAGGCGCGAGTCCAGCTGGAGATGGGCGGCAAGAATCCGCTGATCGTGCTGGACGACGCTGACCTCGACCGCGCGGTCCAGATCGCCCTCGACGGCTCCTTCTTCGCCACCGGTCAGCGCTGCACGGCCTCCAGCCGGCTGATCGTGCAGGACGGCATCCACGACCGCTTCGTCGCGGCCTTGGCCGAAGGGGTCGCGGCGCTGCGCGTGGGCGACGCCCTGGATCCGCAGACCCAGATGGGCCCCGCCGTTTCCGAGGACCAGATGGAGACCTCCTACCGCTTCATCGAGGTGGCGCGGGGCGAGGGCGGGCGGGTGGTCACCGGCGGCGAGCGGCTGCAGATGGAAAAGCCGGGCTGGTATGTCCAGCCGACCCTGATCGCTGACACCGAGGCCGGGATGCGGATCAACAATGAGGAGATCTTCGGGCCGGTCGCCTCGACCATTCGCGTCAAGGGCTATGAGCAGGCGCTGGAGATCGCCAATGGCGTCGAGTTCGGCCTGTCGGCCGGCATCGTCACCAGTTCGCTCAAACACGCCCGCGACTTCCAGCGGCGCGCGAAGGCGGGGATGACGATGGTCAATCTGCCGACGGCCGGGGTCGACTATCACGTCCCGTTCGGCGGTTCGAAATCATCCAGCTACGGGGCGCGGGAGCAGGGCTTCGCAGCAGTGGAGTTCTTCACCCAGACCAAGACGAGCTATTCCGCCGGCTGAGGCGACTCGTCCTCCGGGAAGGCCGAGTATCGCGACAGTCGGAAGAAGGGCTCGGCGAGGTAGTCGGGGTCCAGCGCCAGTCTGGCCAGACGCTCCCCGACGGCCGGAGCGAATTTGGCGCCGTGGCCGGAACAGGCCGAGGCCACGACCAGGCGTGACCGGGGCCAGCGGTCGATTATGAACTCTTCGCCCGCATCGGGTCGGCGGTCGGCCGGTCGGGTGTTGGTGTAGAGGCAGACGGCCCGTTCAACGACTGGTCCCGCAGCGCCGGGGATGAGCTCGGCCAGGGTATTGCTGACCTGGCGAAGTTCGTCGTCGGTCGCCTCCGGCCCCCAGGCGTCGGCGTCGGCCTCGGGTCCATGGTTGTGGGGCGCCGCCTTGACGCCGCGGCCTTCGAAGTCAGGGAAGCCATAGACGATGTCCTCCTCGCTGCGGGCGAGGATGAACAGCGGGAAGGCGCCGGGTCCGACGGTCTCAGGCCGGTCGGGTTTGAACCAGCCGACGGTCTGCCGCGTCATTTCAAGCAGCGGAGCCAGCTCGGGCAGGAGCCGGGTCATCCAGGGGCCGGCGGCGAGAATGACCCTCTCAGCCCTGATGGTCTTGTTCGCCGTTCGCAGGATGACATGGTCGGGGTGCTGCTCGAGTCCGACGACCGCATCCGGCAAGATCCGGCCCGCTACCTCGGCAGGCGCGCGCAGGGCCTCCAGCGCGACCTGCGCCAACAGGATGGCGCCGCCGTCCTGGACCACGGCGTTCCAGTCGTCGGGCAGGCGGAAGGCCGGGAAGATGGCGTTGACCTCCCGACCCGTCAGCAGGGGCGCGTCGAAGCCGTTGTCGAGGGCGGCCCGGCGCGAGGCCTCGACCATCGCCGAACCCTTCGGCCCCGCCTCGAGCACGGGGCACGGGATGAGGACCTCCCGGCCGCTCTCGCGCGCCAGTCGTTCCCACCCGGCCAAGGCGTCGTCGCTGAGCCCGGTGTAGTTGGGGTTCTCGAAATTGAAGCGCCGGAACACGCGGCACGAGCCGTGCGAAGAGCCCTGTGCGGCCCCCGGACCGAGAGGATCGAAGCCGATGGCGTCGACGCCCTGGCGCAGCAGCGCATCGAGGGCCGCAGCGCCCATCAGGCCCAGGCCGATGACGGCGACGTCACACTGAAGCATGAGGACTTCCCCTGCCTGTCACGATGAGACCGGAAACCGGCTCACAACGAGGGCGATGGCGGAGAGGGTGGGATTCGAACCCACGGTGCCCGCAAAGGCACGCCGCATTTCGAGTGCGGTACATTCGACCACTCTGCCACCTCTCCGCGGGGCCGTAGGACGCTTGGTCGAGCGAGCGGCTTCTCTAATGGGCGACGGCCTGCGCCGCAAGCGGGCGGTTGATAAATCGCGTCAGCGCTGCGCGGGCAGCGGCAGGCCGAGGGCTTCGCCGGTGCTCAGGTCGCCATCAATGACGCGGAACAGTTCGGCCGGGCGGCCGCCGGTGGCGGCGGAGAGACGGCCGGTGGGCTGGACCAGACCCGTTCGTTCGACGCCGCGGCGGAAATTCTGTTTGTGCAGCGACAGGCCCGCGACGGCCTCGGCGGCGATCTGGAGCTCGGACAGGGTGAAGGCGCCGGGCATCAGGTCGAACAGGACCGGGCGGTATTTCAGCTTGCTGCGCAACCGGCCCAGGCCGGTGGCGAGGATGCGGCGGTGGTCCGAGGCCATGGCCCGGCCGGGGGCGGTCCGGAGGGGCGGACGGTCCTGATCGCGGGCGGCCTCGGCGACCAGCCCAGCCTCGTAGAGCA
Source organism: Pseudomonadota bacterium (assembly GCA_030856285.1). Lineage (GTDB taxonomy): Bacteria > Pseudomonadota > Alphaproteobacteria > Caulobacterales > Caulobacteraceae > Brevundimonas. The sequence goes on along the minus strand of JALYPS010000303.1, from coordinate 1,717 downwards.
GCTCATAGCGGTCCAGCACCCGGCCCTCGTTCCAGCGATGGGCAGGGGTGGTGGCGAACAGGGTCTCGATCCGGGCCCTTCGGCGGGGATCGCCGGCGGCCCAGGTCGTCAGTTCGGCGACAAGCGGGGCGAGGCAGGCCGGGTCGCCACCGCGACGGTCTTCCCACGGAAAGATGTCCAGCACCGGGGTCCAACGAGCCTCGGCCTGGGCGGCGTCAGCGGTCAGGGCCAGATAGCCGACCGAGACCTCGCGGCGGCGTTCGGGGCCGGGGGTGGCGCGGGGGCTGGCCCGGCCCAGGTCGCCGAAGGTGTAGAGCTGTTCGACGAAGCCGAGGCGAAAGCCCGTCTGGGCGGTGACGAAGTCGCGCAGGGCCAGCTCGAAGGTGCGGTCGCGGGCCGGGTCGAAGGGGCCGAAGGGCAGGGCGGCGTCGCCGTCCTCGCCCGGCGTGGTCAGGACGCAGGCCTTGCGGTCGCGCAGGGCGATGACGACCGCCGAGAGGCCGATACGGACGCCCTGTTCAGCCGGCGACGCCATCGGCTACTCCGTATGCCAGGCGTCGGCGGCCGGCATCAGGCCGACGGCCTCGGCCAGCACGCGGTAGCGTTCGAGGTAGCGTTGCTGGGCGATGGGGGCCGGCAAGGGGTCGATGACCAGATCGTAGCCGGGCGGCGGGGAGCCGAAGAGCGTCAGCGATTCCTTCTTGTTAAAGCCCGCCAGCTGGGTGGCCTCGAAGTAGGCGCAGGCGCGGTCGGCCTTCTTGATCAGGGTCTTGATCTCGATCGGATTGCGCGGCGGCAGGCCGAAGCGGACGTGGATAGCGCCTTCCAGCCGGGCCTCGAAGGCCTTGTAGTTGACGCCGAGCGCCGCCTTGAAGGGCGAGATCATGTCGCCGATGACGTATTCCGAGGCGTCATGGAGCAGGGCGGCGAGCCGCCATCTGGGCTCGAGCCCCGGCTTGATGTGGGCCGCGATCTCCTCGACGACGCACGAGTGCTGGGCGACCGAGAAGGCGTGTTCGCCGATGGTCTGGCCGTTCCAGCGGGCGACGCGGGCCAGACCGTGGGCGATGTCCTCGATCTCGATATCGAAGGGCGAGGGATCGAGCAGGTCGAGGCGGCGGCCGGACAGCATGCGCTGCCAGGCGCGGGGTTCTTTCGCGGAAGGGCGGGGCGTCACGGCCAAGGATATTTCCTGCTTGCTGGGCAGGGTTGGTGACGCATCAGGAGGCCGTGATCAAGGCCGGAGCGGGCGGTTATTCCCCGGCGTTGAGCGCGACGAGGTCCTTGGCGTCTTCGAAGGCCCGTTCGCGATTGCGGTCGCGGGAGCGGACGGTGGCGACCACCAAGGGTCCGCCGACAGGGCCGCGGGCCTCGTAGCCGACCACGCGCCAACCCGATTCCGCGGCGCGGCTGTCGGTCAGGATCCAGCTGGCGCGGGTGCCCCCGCCAGCGGCGCTGGCGCGGATTTCGGCGGCGTCGTCCTGGGCGTTGATGCTGACGTTGTCGCCGTCGGGGCTGGAGCCGGTGACGCGGGCCGAGCCGTCGCTGTCGTCGGCGTCGATGTGGAAGCCCCCGATGCGGACGCTGGCCTTGTCGCCGCGGGTTTCGATCCGCATGCCGGGGAGGCGCACCGTCGCGTCATCGCCATTCGCCTCGACGGCGACGCCCGGGGCGCGGACCGAGGCGTGATCGCCCGAGGCGGCGGCATGGTCAGCGG
>JALYPS010000291.1 GCA_030856285.1 Pseudomonadota bacterium | reverse complement strand
TGTGCCGGAGTCTCGGCTGCGAACGCCCAGGTGCTGGGCGAGGCGCAGGAGGCGTGGCTGTATCGCAGTCTCGACCGGTCGCAGGCTCACTGGAAGGTGCTGGCGCAGCAGATCATGGTGATGGATCTGGACCGCAAGGAAGGGCCGGAGCCCGGCTACAACCTCGACTCCTGGGCCGGCTATTCGATCCCGCGCCAGCGGCTGCTGGACCGGCTGCGCGAGCGCCGCATCGGCAATACGGTCGTGCTGACCGGAGACGAACACCAGAACTACGCCGGGGAGCTGTACCGCGACAGCCGCAACCCTGAGGGTGCGCCCATCGCCTCGGAGTTCGTCGCCACTTCGATCAGTTCGTCCGGGGACGGTCAGGACCAACGGGCGGACGGCCGCCGCTATCTGGCCGACAATCCGTTCCTGAAGTTCAACAACGCCCAGCGCGGCTATGTCGTCTGCGACGTGACTCCGGAACGCTGGCAGACCGAGTTCAAGGTGATGGACAAGGTGTCGGAACGCGGCGGGACGCTGAGCACGCGGGCGAAATTCGCTGTTGCCAGCGGGGACGCCCGGGTGGTCGCGGCCTGACATCAGCCTCGGCGCGACCGCAGCCCGTGTAGCACCAGCGTCGCCCACGGTCACGAGCGTCGCCGCCGCAAGCGGTGGTCCCGCGGTCCTGCCGCTAGAGGTCGGGCCGTTCCGCCAGCAAGGCGATGAGGCGGTCGGGCTTGCCGTCGAACAGCCGGTCCAGCAGATCCTGGACCTCGCCCTCGACCCAGGCCTGGCGGTCGATGACGGCGTGATAGCGCTGGCGACCGTCCTCCTTCTGGGAACGAACGGCGCCCTTCTGCATCAGGCGGTGCAGAAGGGTCTTGATGGTCGCGTCGCCCCATGGATTGGCTGCTTTGACTTCCTCGATGAGGCTGGCGAACGATAGCGGACCCCGCGCCCAGAGCGCGGCCAGGATCGCGCTTTCCGCCTCGGTAACGTGCAGGCGCACCGGCTTCAGGATCCCAGGACGGTGCGGTCGATGCGCGCCTCAATAATCCAGTGGCAGACCACGCCGACGACGCCCGCCATAAGTCCCAACAGGAAGAGCAGGGCGGCCTCGGCGAAGCCCGGCGCCAGCACCGCCACAGGGACTGGTTCTCCGGCGTTGGCCATGCCGATGAACCCCATCAGCAGCACATACATCGCACCCATCAGGCCCAGCAAAGGACCGCCCAGCCGCAACGACGAGACATAGGCAGACCCACCCGACAGCCGGCGGCCCGATGCGAGCTTGAGCACAGTGACGATCACGGCAGCCAAGGCCCCGACGACCAATGCCAGCATGACCAGTTTCACGCTCGGCGCGGCGTCGCCGAACACATTGCCCAGCGTGATTCCCGGGGACGCCGCCAAGGCTACGCCGGGAGCGACCAGCGCGGTCAAAAGGACCGCCGCACCGGCGCCGGATTTTCGAAGAGCAGACATTAACTCACCTCTTGTTTGGAAGTTGGGAAGAGCGGGAGGTCACAGACCCTGGCCTCTCAACTTGACTACAGTTGTAGTCTCGTTAGATTACGATTGTAAACTTATGTCAACCGGCCTTGGGATTCGCTATGGAAGACGCCGGCTCCATACGGCTCAGGCAGACCGAACGGACGAGACGGCGGCGCATTCGCTCCGAGAAGATCGAGACAGCGCTGATTGTGGCGCTGGCCGGTCTCGTGCTTTTCAAGGGTGCGCCGGTCATCATCGGAATCGCGCTCGGTATCGGCGAAATTATGATGGACCTGATGCGCCTGATGCGCCTGTGAGGCCGCGCGCCAATCAGGCCAGAACAGGAACCGCCTGGCTCAACCGGCCGCCGACCCGGATCGGCTCGACCCGCGTGGCCAGACCCGTCTTGTCGTCGGTCTCAACATAGACGCCGCAGATCGTGGCCGGGCCATGCGCCGGAGTATAGCGGCCGCCCGACAGCCGGGTGGTGAACCGCCGCAGCGGCTCTTCCTTCTCATTGCCGATGACGCTGTCGTAGTCGCAGCAGCCGCCGGCGTCGGTCTGATACGCCGTGCCGCCGGGCAGGATCTGGCAGTCCGCGGTCGG
>JALYPS010000236.1 GCA_030856285.1 Pseudomonadota bacterium | reverse complement strand
TCAATGCTCTGGATACGCTGAATGTCGATTCGTCCTAGTCCTCGTCGACGGCGGCGAGATCCGCGGGATCGTGGTCATAGTCCAGCAGGTCCTTCGGACGGCACTCCAGCGCCGCGCACAGTTTGGCCAGGGTGCGGAAGCGGATGCCCTTCACCTTGCCCGACCGGAACAGCGACAGCTGGGTTTCGCTGAGCCCCACCTGCTGGGCGAGGTCGCGGGCCTTGAGGCCCTTTTTCACGATCAGCTGGTCGAGGGTGACACGGATCGGCATCAGATCATCTCGTCCAGCTCGGCCTGGACCCGGCCCGCCTGTTCGGCCACCCGGCCCAGCAGGAACAGGGCGGCGCCGATCATGCCCAGGGTCATGCCCGGCACGTCGAAATGCAGGTATCCGCCCGTGGTCAGGCCAACGACTCGCAGGACATTGGTGAGGACGAAGACGCTGAGCACCCCACCGATCCACAGGGCCAGACCCACGCGGCGCAAGGCATCGGCCAGGATCGGCTGGATCAGCCGCCCCTTGGCCAGCTGTCCCATGGCCTGACCGATCGACCAGACCCCGAACAGGTAGCAGGCGGCCGGGAGACCCATGAGCGCCATCCGGTAGAAGGTCTGCGGATAGCCGGGCTCGCCCCGGTTCCAGAGCACCAGAGGTGAGATGACGTGGATCAGCGCCAGCAGCGCGCCCACGCTGATCACCATGAAGATCGCCAACCACCGGAACTGGGCGCAGCGCCGGCGGAAGCGGTCGATGTCGGTCTGGCTCACGCGTCGGTCTCCGGCGTCGGAAGTCTGTCTTATCTTTAATCTTGACTTAAAGACGCGCAGTTTGCAACTTTATGTCTGACTTAAACGATCGTGAGCGCCGACGATGCCTGCCGCCATCGAAACCCTGGCCCTGACCCGCCGCTTCAAACGCCATCTGGCGGTCGACGGCGTCTCGCTGGCGGTGCCGGCCAAGGCCGTCTATGGCTTCCTCGGCCGCAACGGCGCCGGCAAGACCACGACGCTGAAGATGCTGCTGGGCCTGATCCGGCCCAGCGCTGGAACGGCCCGCATCTGCGGCATCGACGTCGTCCGTGACCGTCTGGGCGCTGCGCGTCAGGTCGGGGCGCTGCTCGAGGCTCACGGCTTCTACGGCAATCTGTCCGGGGCGGAGAATCTGGGTCTGACCCGGTCCCTGATCGGCCTGCCGCGCAGCGAGATCGGCCGGGTGCTGGAAGTGGTCGAGATGACCGAGCATGCGCGCCGCCGGGTCTCGGACTATTCCCTTGGGATGCGCCAGCGGCTGGGGCTGGCCCGCGCCATGCTGGGGGCGCCGCCGGTGCTGATCCTCGACGAGCCGACCAACGGGCTGGACCCGGATGGCATCGCCGACATGCGGCGCTTCCTCGGCGAACTGCCGGCCCGCACCGGGGCGACCGTGCTGCTGTCCAGCCACCTGCTGGGCGAGATCGAACAGACCGCCACCCATGTGGGCATCGTCCATCAGGGCCGGCTGGTGCTGGAGGGCGAACTGGCCCGGCTGAAGGCCGATCTGGCCCCGGAGGTCGCGGTCGAGACCGATGACCCCGTGCGCGCCGCGACCCTCGCCTCGGCCCGCGGCTTCGCCGTCACCCGCACGCCCGACCAGATTGTCGCCGGTCTCAAGCCCGGCGAGGACGCCCGCGCCGCCTCGGCTGCCCTGAACCGTGCCCTGATCGAGGCCGACATCGCTGTCTTCGCCATCGGACCGCGGGCCCGAACGCTCGAGGGGATCTATCGCGAGGTGTCCGCCCCATCCCCTGCCCAACCCCTCATGCAGCCGGAGCTGGTCTGATGTCCGCCCCCTTCTTCGCCCCCTTCGTCGTCGAGGCCCGCAAGCTCAACCGTTCGCTGGCCGCCGTGCTTGCCTTCGCTGCGCCGGCGCTCATCGCCGTCTTCCTCTTCTCCATGCTGCTGAGGGCCAAGGCAGCCTCGCCCTGGGACATGTGGATGACCCAATCAGCTGGAATTTGGGCCTTCTTTATGATGCCGATGAGCGTCACGGCCCTGGCCGCCCTCGTCGCTCACTTGGAACATGGCCCCCGAAGCTGGGATCACCTCCGCGCCCTGCCCCTGCCTCGTTGGCGCCTGTACGCGGCCAAAGCCGTCTGCGTGCTGCTGGTCGTCGCCTTGATGAGCATCGGGGTAATCGCCTTCAGCTGGGCCGGGGTCAGCCTCGCCGGTGCGATCAAGCCCGAGGTAGCGGCTACCGGGGTGTTCGACCTGGCCGCCTATGTCAGGCTGATGGGGACCATGTTCCTCGCCGGCCTGCTGTTGATCGCGATCCAGCTGTGGACGGCCCTGCGATTCGCCAGCTTCGTGCCCGGTCTGGTGCTGGGCATCGCCGGCACCTTCTTCGCCGTCGTCGCCACCTCGGCCAAACAGGGTGTCTTTCTGCCCTGGCAGATGCCGGTCAACATGCTGGCTTCAGAGGCGTGGCGGGTGAACATCGCGCTTGGGCTCGGAGGCGGACTGGGCCTGGTCGCCCTGGTCCTGATGACGGTGCACCTGTCCCGGCGCGAGGTGTTGTGAAACGCCGTCCCGCCGCATGAGGCGGGCCAGAGACGCCGGGCCTGTGGTCAGCACGATCATGACCGACTCTTGCGATTGCGAACCGTTTGCAGGTTTGCGCGGATCACCCCCTCATGGCAAGGGCGAAGACGGACGATGGTCCGGGCGGAGCATCACCCATGCGTGAAGACGGCGCGGCCCCCATCACTGCGCCTCCTGTCCCCGCCAAAAGCTGTGGCGACTGCGGCCTGTGTTGCAAGCTGATGGGCGTGTCCGCGCTGGAGAAGCCGGCGGGCAAATGGTGCCGCCATTTCAGCAAGTCGGCCGGCTGCGCCATCTATGACGAGCGGCCCGGCGACTGCCGCATCTTCAACTGCCTGTGGCTGCTGACCGAGGCGCTGGACGAAAGCTGGAAGCCGACCGCGGCCGGCTTCGTGCTGCACAGCGAACAGGGCGGGGCGCGGCTGGTGGTCGAATGCGACGCGGCTCGCCCTCATGACTGGCGGCGTGAACCTTATCAGGCGACGCTGCGCCGCTGGGCCGCCGCCGAGGGGCAGGAAGTGCTCGTCTTCGCCGGATCGCGCGGCGTGCGGCTGAGCGACCCCGACACGCCGGTGCGCCGGGTCTGACGATGCCCTAGCGGACGTCCACCGACTGGGCAATCTGTTCGGCCATGGTGCGGTCGGCGCCTTCCAGACTCATGGTCCAGACGTGGATTTCGCTCGGCGAGGTCGGCCGCTGGAACAGGTGCTCCACCGGGTGACGCACCCCGTCCTCGGTTGAGACAATGGAGGCCCGCCCGCCCGCCTCGACCATCTGGCCGCTGTAAATAGGGAACTGGGACGCCGGTCCGGCATAGATCATGACGAACGACTGGGCGCCGCGGCGGATCGTAAAGATGCGGAAGTCAGGACCCGGGCGGCCGGTGACGATCTCGAAGCCGGGCGGCAGGTCGGCGGTGAATGGC
>JALYPS010000220.1 GCA_030856285.1 Pseudomonadota bacterium | reverse complement strand
GGCCAGATCGTCGTGGGACAGGATGACGGCGCTCATCTGCGACGCCAGATGCGGCTCGTCCCGCGTCGCCGCCTCGGCGGAGGCGCGCAGGTCCAGCCAGCAGTCAGACCGCTGCGCGACGATTTCGAGCTTGGGCATCGGACTCTCCTTCGGCGCTATCATACGCCCGCCAGCATGGCCTTCGCCAGTTCGCGCGGCAGTTCGCCCTCCCGCGCCATATGGTAGGCCCTCAGCGCCGTCGCCAGCGTGAACATGTCCCGGATCGCCCCCGTCCTGATCTCGACCAGCAGGTCGACGAACGGCACGCGCACGACGCGGATGATCTCGGTCGGATCGGGCGCGACCGGTACGGGCGTCAGCCCCCAGGCGATCCAGGCCATGGCCCGCTCGTCGGTGACGGAGTTGCTCATCTCGGCCTTGTAGGCGCGAAGCCAGTGCGCCGCCGCCAGTCCGGCCTCCTCGGCCAGTTCGCGCCGGGCGCCCTCAATCGGATCCTCGTCAAACGGCGCGCCGCCTTCCGGCATTTCCCAAGACCAGTTCATCAGGGCGAAGCGCTGTTGCCCCACCAAGGTCACCGTGCCGTCCTCGTGCACCGGCAGCACCCCGACCGACAAATTGTGCGGCCGCATCACCACATAGTCGGCCTTCACGCCGGTCGGCGCGGTCGCGTCGTGGCGGGTCAGCCGCAGCCAGGGGTTCTCGAACGTCACCGTCGAACCGGCGTCGCGCCACGGCGGCGGCCGGTCACTTCCATCATCCCAGCCGGGCAGCGGGCGGTCGTCGTCGAAGGTCGTGCGGGAGTCGCTCATGGGCGTGGGTATGGCGCACCGGGCCGCGCGCGCCTAGTTCAGACCCATGACCGACGCCGATCTGGGAACCGCCCTCCCCCTGCCCGTCCCGTCCGCCGAGATGCAGGACCGCCTCGCGCACCGCCGCTCGGCCCCGGCCCAGTCCCTGTCTGCGCCCGGCCCGTCGCGGGCCGAGGTCGAGCGCATCCTCCTCCTCGGCGCCCGCACCCCCGACCACGGCAAGCTCTTCCCCTGGCGGTTCGTGGTCCTGGGGCCGCAGAGCCGCGCAGACCTCGCCCGCGCCCTCGCCCCCCTGGCCGAGCGCCAGCCTGACCCCGGCAAGGCCGCCAAGGTCCTGTCCAAACTAAGGGCCCCTCCATTGAGCATCCTCGTGCTGTCCGTCCCCATCCCCGGCCACAAGGTGCCGGAATGGGAGCAGCGGCTGTCGGCCGGCGCCGTCTGCATGAACCTCGAACACGCCGCCAATGCTCTGGGGTTCGCCGCCAGCTGGATCACCGACTGGTACAGCTATGACCCGGACGCGCTGACCCTCCTGGGCGTCGGCGCGGGAGAGCGGGTGGCCGGCTTCATCCACATCGGGACCCTGGTCGAGCCGGCGCTCGAACGTCCCCGGCCGGATGTGGCCGCGCTCACCACCTGGCGCGACTGAGCCTCAGAGGCGAAACAGACCCATGCCGGCCAGCGTCGCCAGCGCCATCAGCGCCGTGACCACGACCAGCAGGGCGGTCAGCAGGTTTTCAGTCCGGTCCGGGCGGCTGCGCATGGCGACGATCCTGCCGCGATTCGGCCCTCGCTACGCGTCCCAGCCGCCGCCGACCATCCGCCGCGCGAGCAGCGGCTTGCCCAGCCAATAGGCCAGCTCCGCCGGCCGCTCGATGTCCCACACCGCCAGATCGGCGGCCTTGCCCGCCTCCAGCGTGCCGATCTCGTCTCCCAGCCCCAGCGCCCGCGCCCCGATCCGCGTCGCCCCCGCCAGCGCCTCCTCCGGCGTCAAACGGAACTGCACGCAGGCTAGATTGATCGCCGCCGTCATCGAGGCCAGCGGCGAGGTCCCCGGATTGCAGTCCGTCGCCACCGCCATCGCCACGCCGTACTGGCGCAGCAGCGCGATCGGCGGCGGCGTCGTCTCGCGCAGCATCAGCCAGGCCCCCGGCAGCAGCACGGCGACCACGCCCGCCTCGGCCATCGCCCGCACCCCGGCCTCGTCCGTGTATTCGACATGATCGGCCGACAGCGCCCCGTATTTCGCCGCCAGCGCCCCACCGCCGCCGTCCGACAACTGGTCGGCGTGCAGCTTGACCGGCAGACCCAGCGCCCGCGCCCTGTCGAACAGCCGTCCGACCTCTTCGGTCGAGAAGGCGATGGGTTCGCAATAGGCGTCGACCGCATCGACCAGCCCCTCGGCATGCGCCGCGGGCAGGATGTCGTCCACCGCCAGATCGACATACCGGCCCCGATCGGCCTTCCACTCGGGCGGCACCGCGTGCAGGCCCAGATAGCTGGTCCGCACCCGCACGCCCGCCTCACGCCCGATCCGGCGCGCGACACGCAGCATCTTCAGCTCGCTGGCATGATCCAGCCCGTAGCCCGACTTGATCTCGACCGTGGTGACCCCGGTCGCCTTCAACCCGGCCAGGCGCCCGACCGCCGAAGCATAGAGCTCATCCTCAGACGCCGCCCGCGTCGCAGCCACGGATGAGACGATCCCGCCCCCGGCGCGCGCGATCTCCTCATAGGTGGCGCCGCCCAGCCGCTGTTCGAACTCGCCCGAACGGTCGCCGCCGAACACCAGATGGGTATGACAGTCGACCAGCCCCGGCGTGACCCAGCGGCCGTCCAGCCGATCGGTCTCCGTAGCCTCATGCGCCGGAAGGTCGCCGCGCGCGCCGGCCCAGACAATCCGCCCGTCGCGGACCAGAAGCGCTCCGTCCTCGACGGCTCCATAAGCCTCCCCGCCTTCGACCATTGTCGCCAGGCGGCAGTCTGCAATAAGCCTGTCCGCGCGGATCATCGCGACGCAAACCCCGCCAGCAGCTCACAGAACCACCGCCCCGCCGTCAGCGAGCCGAGGTCGCCGATCTCCAGCGAGGGATCGTATTCGGTCAGGTCCACCGCCCGGACCTTCGGACAGGCCCCGATCACGCGCGTCGCGTCGAAGAAGTCCTGGACCGACACGCCGCCCGGCCGCGCGCCCGGCGAGGCCGGCCACTGGCTGCGGTCAATCACATCGATGTCGAAGTCGACGTAGATGACCTCGCAGAGCCCCGAAAGCCGCTCCAGTTCCTGGGCGACCACCGCCGCCATGCCCAGTTCACGGCAGGCCCGCGCCGTCCGCACCGATATCCCCGCCGCCTTGGCCTTGTCGTGCGCCCGTTTGGTGTTGGCGAAGGGCGCGAGGCCGATCTGGCTGATCCGCTCCCCGGCCAGACCGTCCTCCAGCAGCGCCTGCACCGGATTGCCGTTGGTCAGGCCCTGATCGGTGTCGCGCAGGTCGAAATGTGCGTCCAGCGTCAGCAGTCCCGTGCGCGCCAGCCCGAGGCCGTGCACGCCGGGCCGGGTGATGGCGTTGTTGCCCCCGATCAGCACCGTCAGCCCGCGCGACGCTTGCGCCGCCACCGCATCGCGGACCGGCTCGAAGGCATCCGCGGGCGAAACACCTTTCAGCGACACGTCCCCGGCGTCGTGGACAGCCACGTCCAGAGTCTGACCCGTCTCGACGTCATAGGTCGAGAACCGCGGCAGAACGGCCCGGAACGCCTTCGGCCCGAGGTCGCAACGCCCTGGCGTCAGCGACCGCTCGTTCAGCCCGGCGCCGATCAGGGCGACGTCCGCATCGGGGTGGTTTCCCGCAAGGTCCGCGATGCTCGTCCAGCGAAGGGCGTCTGAGTCTGTCATCGGTCCACTTAACCCCTTCTCCCCTTGCGGGAGAAGGTGGCTGCCCGAAGGGCTGACGGATGAGGGGTCGTGCCGGGAGCGGGGTCATCGACCGCCGGCGGAGCGCCAACTCCCTCGGC
>JALYPS010000192.1 GCA_030856285.1 Pseudomonadota bacterium | reverse complement strand
ACTTGGCCCGCGCCCCCGCCTCGGCCCGGTCGCGCGCCTCGATCAGGGCTTCCTCCAGCCGCTTGGTCTCGGTCACGTCGCGCACCAGATCCTGGAACTCGATGACCCGGCCGTCGTCGTCGCGGATGATCGACGTCCGGGCCTCAAACCAGCGGCATCCGCCGCCCTTGACCAGACCCCGGTAGGTCACCCCCCGCTGCGACCATTCCGGCGGCGCCTTGACGAATTCCCGAAAACTTACGGCCAGTCCGGGCACGTCATCCGGATGGATCAGGTCTGTCACCGGCCGTCCGACCACGTCCTGCGGAAGGTGACCGCTCACCCGCTCGATCGAGGGCGACACATAGGTCACCAGCCCGTCCACGCCGTAGGTGATGATGATGTCGGTCGCCCGGTCGGCCAGCAGCCGGTGCCGCTGTTCGCTCTCGGCGATCCGGCGGCTGGCCTGTTCCGGCTCGGTGATGTCCTGAAAAACACCGAGAATCGCGGTCGTCCGACCATGCTCGTCGAACTCGCAGACAGCCTTGGCCGCTGTTATCCGCTCGGTGCCGTCGGGTCGGGTGAGTCGCAGCCGACACTCATAGCCTTGGCCCGTCGCCGCCGCGCGCTCGACCAACTCCGCCAGCATCAGGTTGTCATCAGGGTGAAAGGGACCGGTGGCGTAGACCGCCGTAGGGTCCACGGATTCCGGCGCATAACCGAAGATGCGATAGACCTCGTCGGACCAGGCGACCGTCCCACTGGAAAAATCGAGCCGCCACTGGCCGACTCCCGCCATCTCCTCGGCCAGTTTCAGCAGTTTGAGCTGCTCCGACTGCCGCCGGTCGATCTCGGCCTGGTCGATCATCTGGCCGGCGATGCGGGCCAGCGCTTTCAGGTTCGCGATCTCCGCGTCGCTTGGCCGGGGACGCGGCTTGACGTCCATCACCCCGATAGCGCCCACGGCCTCGCCAGCCAGGTTGGCGATCGTCACCCCGGCAAAAAAGCGCAGGCCAAGCGTTCCGGTCACCATCGGATGGTCGCGCACTCGGGGGTCGGCCAACCCGTCCTCGACCACCATCACAGCGTCCGGACCCATGGAGACCATCATCTGCGTGGCGGACAGTTCACGCGGGATTTCGGTCTGTCCGAGGCCGACGTTGGCACGGAACAGCGTCCGGCCCCCGTCGATCACTCCGACCATGGCGTGCGGCGTCCCGAACATCGCGCAGGCAAGCGCCGTCAGCCGCTCGAAGGGGCTGTCCAGATTCAGAGTTTCCGTCGTCGCTTTTCGCGACGTTTGCGGACGATTCGCTCCCATCCGGTCAGTTTAGGGAGCGAACAACGAAGTTTCGGTTAGCGGCCACGGCCGGCCGGGTCACCCGCCCCGTTCGAGGTTCCACTCGGGCGCCTCGAAGTCCAACGCATCCTCGGCCTCCTTCAGCGCCAGTTCCGACACCGTCTGCCCGCGCACGGACACGCCCGCCGCGTGCACGCTTTCCGGATCGCCCGAGACCAGCGGATGCCAGTCGGCCAGCCCCCGCCCCTCCTGGATCCGACGATAGCCGCAGGACTTCGGCATCCAGCCCAGCTGTTCGATATTCCACGGCGTCAGCTTGATGCAGTCCGGCACCTGCGCGCGCCGGTTGACGTAGTCGATGCAGGTGCATCGGTCGCTGTCGAACAGCTTGCAGTGCACCCGCGTCGGCACCACCTCGCCGGTGTTCTCGTCCTCGAACCGGACCAGACAGCACAGGCCGCAGCCGTCGCACAGGCTCTCCCACTCCTCGCGGGACATCTGTTCGAGACGCTTGGTTTGCCAGAAGGGCCGATCCATCGGCGGCCTTTACGCGGATCGCCCCGGGCTGTCTCCGCCCTTCGGCGGGATCAGGTCTCGGGCGGTTCAGGCGCCGCGGTCACCGGGCCTATCAGCGGCATGATCGGAACCGGGCCGGAGACCGGCGCCGGCGCCACGGCGTCCACCCTCTGCCAGATGTTCAGCCGGTTGGCCGGCGGCGCATCGCCTCGGCTCGGCCTCAGCCGCTCGCGCGAACACTCGGCCTTCACCCGATCCAGCAGCGGACCCCAGAACTCCGGCCTCTGGTCCGCGGTCTTCGGCGCCGACCGGCCCGTCAGCCGGTCGCCCAGCCGCGCCACCGGCCCGTCGTCCCGCGTCCGGCGCAGGTTCGCAACCGATCCCATCATGGCCTTGCGCAGGGCGTAGTTGCAGCCGCCCAGCCGCTGCATCCGCTCGCTGACCACGAAATATTCGTCGCCCGACAGGCAGCGCAGCTCCTGATCCTGCGCCCGCGCCGCGGTTTCAGCCCCGGCCGCCGCCTCGTCGATCCCGGTCCGGCTCCGCGCCCTCGCCGCCATCCGGTCCGGCGCTCCGGCGTCATAGCTGCCGAGCGCGGACTGCAGACACAGGTCGATCCGGTTCGAGGCGGCCATCGCCCCCTCCATGTACGACAGCAAGTCTCGCAGCTCGGGCGCGGCGGTGTTGTCTGCGGGCCTGATAAGGTCCCTGAGGTCGGAATAGGTCGTCTGATAGTCGCTCCACACCAGGGTGAAGTCGTCATAGCGCGCCTGCGCCGCCTCCTGCGATCCGCCGCGCAGCATGGCGTTGGCGACGCGGCGGCTGTTGACGTCGAACAGATCGGACTGGCGGCGATAGGCGTCGATGTGCGGCGCGGCCTGGGTCAGCATGTCCGCCGCCGCCGTCACCTCGCCGGACGGCCGCGAGACGCTGTCATAGGCCAGTGTGCCCGCCACCGGCGTCAGGGCCAGCACGATCCCGCCCAGCAGTTCGCCCCAGCCGAAACCCCGCTTCCGGCGCGCCGACGACGCGGCCTCCTGATCCTGATCGCTCATCCTCATCCCCCCGGACGTCCGGCCTCAGACTAACACTGTTCCCCGACCCGCCGCGGCAAATCCCTCAAGGGGCGAAGGCCGCAGCCGGTGGCCACAACGCCCTGCACCGCCTATATGGCCGCCTTCGACCGCGCGGCCTCCCCGCCGCCCCCATTCCCAAGCGCGCGCGTTCAGGTTTTGCATGGCTCCCCGTCCTCCTCTCGTCGCCCTCAAAAACGTCCGTCTCCAGGACGGCCAGCGCCCGCTGTTCGACGGGGTCGATATCGCCGTCGAGCCGCGCACCCGCGCCGCCCTCGTGGGCCGCAACGGGGCCGGCAAATCGACCCTGATGAAGATGGTCATGGGCCTGATCGAGCCCGACGCCGGCGACCGCTCGGTCCAGGCAGGCACCCGCTTCGCCTACGTGCCGCAGGAACCGGTCATCACCGGCGGGACGCTGCTCGACTATGCCGAGTCCGGGGGAGCCGACCATTGGACCGCCGAGGCCTGGCTGGCCACCTTCGGCCTCGACCCGGCCAAGCCTGCCGTGAACCTGTCCGGCGGTGAGATCCGCCGCGCCGCCCTCGCCAAGGCCTTCGCCGAAGAGCCCGACCTGCTGCTACTCGACGAGCCGACCAACCACCTCGACATTCTCGCCATCGAACTGCTCGAGGAGGAGCTGCTCCAGGCCCGGTTCTCGGTTCTGGTGGTCAGCCACGACCGCGCCTTCCTCAACCGCGTCACCCAGTCTTGCCACTGGCTGGAGGGCCGCCGCGTCCGCACCCTCAACAAGGGCTTCGCCGCCTTCGACGAATGGGCCGGCAAGGTGTTGGAAGAGGAAGCACAGTCCCTCCAACGCCTGACAAAGACCATCGAGCGCGAGACCGAGACCTTCTACCGGTCCATAACCGCCCGCCGCACCCGCAACGAGGGGCGCGCGCGGTCGCTGGACGCCCTGCGGGCCGACCGCAGCGAACGGCTCAAGGACGTCCCGCGCGAGCTCAACCTCGGCGTGGATTCCGGCGCAACGTCAGGCAAGCTGGTGGCGGACCTCAAGGGAGTCTCCAAGAGCTTCGGCGACCGGCCCGTCATCAAGCCCTTCACCACCCGCGTCATCCGCGGCGACCGGCTGGCCATCGTCGGTCCCAACGGTGCGGGCAAGACCACGCTCGTCAAGATCCTGCTCGGCGAACTCGCGCCCGACGCGGGGACGGTCAAGCTGGGGGCCAACCTCGAGCCCGTCTATCTCGACCAATCCCGCGAGGGCCTGCGCAGCGACATGACCCTGTGGGACGCCCTGACCCCCGGGGGCGGCGACAGCGTGCTGGTGCGCGGCATCTCCAAACACGTCGCTGCCTACGCCAAGGATTTCCTGTTCCAGGAGGGCCAGCTACGCCAGCCGATCTCGACCCTGTCGGGCGGCGAGCGCAACCGCCTGCTGCTGGCCCGCGCCTTGGCCAAACCGGCCAACATGCTGGTCCTCGATGAGCCGACCAACGACCTCGACATGGACACGCTCGACAAGCTGGAAGAGCTGCTCGAGACCTATGACGGCACCCTCATCCTCGTCAGCCACGACCGCGACTTCGTCGACCGGCTGGCCACCTCGACCATCGCCATGAACGGCCGCGGCGACATTGTCGAAACGCCCGGCGGCTGGACCGACTTCATCCGCCAGAACCCCGGCTTCCTCCAGCCCGGCGCCAACCCTCGCCCGCAGGACAAGGACGCCGCCCAACGCGCGGCCGCTGCTCCCGCCCCGGCCACCGTCCTCGCCTCCGCTCCGAAAAAGCCCGGCAAGCTGACCTTCAAGGACGCCCACCGTCTCAAGGAGCTGGAAGGCCTGCTCGCGACCCTGCCCGACGACATCGCCCGCCACGACGCTGCGCTGTCGGACCCCGGCCTCTACGCGAGCGACCGCAAGGCCTTCGACCGCGCCACCGCCAACGCCGACCGAGCCCGCGCCCTGCTGGCGGCGGCGGAAGAGGAATGGCTGGAGCTCGAGGCGAAGCGGGAAGCCCTCGCCAGCGCCTGAACGCCGCGTCGCACCGCCTGAAACAGGCCATTTCGAACAAATTTCCGGCCGTTTTCGCGAGTCTGTGCAGAAGTCACAAGACCTTCACATGTCGAAGAAAATTCGAAGATCACCACAACTGGCCGGGCCTCCTGCACGATTTATCCCCAAGGTCGTCCACAGACGCTCGTTCCGGACCGCTTGCTAGATCCGGCGATCGGAGCGAGCTTGATCAGGCCGAGGGACACGGCGGCGCGGAAAACCGGGGAGACCCGGGGATCAAAGCGGACCGGCCCGGCTCTCTGATCGAACGCACCGGGGGGTTTCGACCTTAACGGACGGGAGACAGGATCAAGGCTCAAAGGACCCTTCAAAGGCTTCGGCCGGAGAAGATCCGGAGGGAACCGGATCGGGATCGATGGACGGCGCGGGGCTCGACCTCGTGGAACGCCGGAGACCAGGAGCGCGACAGGATACAGCTGACCATCACCGGGGTTCGCCTCGCTGATGCTGAAGCCAAGGTGCTGAACCTCAATGGCCAAGTCCAACCCGGACTTGGCGAGGGGACGAGGAAAACCGCTTGCGGGGATCTTCGTCCCCTCGCTCAATTCCGGCGTCCGGTTCGCGGACCCAACCCCCTTCCCCTCCACCCGCCTGAGCCGTAAACCTCGGCCATGACCTTGCGTGGGAATCGCCGTTTCTCGACCGACCGCCGCGCCGTTCTGGCCGGCGCGGGCGCTCTCGCGGCCGCCTCGGCGCTCGTCGCCTGCACCCGCTCCGAAGCGCCCGTCGACGAGGAAGGCCGCGTCCGGCTGCGTTTCGCCACCGACTGGCGCGCCCAGGCCGAACA
>JALYPS010000185.1 GCA_030856285.1 Pseudomonadota bacterium | reverse complement strand
CGCCCCAATACCGTGGTCGTCGCCGATCCCGACAGCGACGGCTGGCTGGTCTGGCTGCTGACTCCCATGGGCGAGGACCGCAAGATTCCAATCGGGGGTCACTATCGCTTCAGGATCAGCGCCGACGGTTCCACCGTCCTGCGGCGGGATCAGTTGAGCAACACCTGCTTCTTCGCCGACCGGCCGCCGGGCCGCAGGCAGGACGCCATGCTGTTCTTCACCCAGATCGTCTCGCGGGGACCGGTGGAAACCCAGGTCTTCCTGTCGATCCAGAACCAGATAACGATCGTGATCATGGCCGGCGACCGGTACTTCTCGGTCGGCGGCGGCCGCATCTCCGATATCACGGACATGGTGAACCGGTGACGCGCAGACTTTGACGAGCCTCGGCCGGCAAGGCCCGACTGATCAGCAGGCCGACGGCGCTCCATAGCGGCCGACGACAGCGGCGGTGTGATCCCCATTCAGGTCCAGCAACGTCAGCCGGTCGTATTCGCAATCCGCCATGTCCGCTGCGGCGGTGTAGCCGAGCGCCCGCGCGATCAGCGGGATAGTGTTGCTGTGACCCACGACCAGAACAACCGCACTGTCGGGCAGCGCGCGGACGCGGGCGGCGACGGCGGCGACATGGGCCGGGGTCCCACCCTCGAAGCCGATCGGCTCAAGCGTCACTGAATGGAATTCCGCAGCCGGCCCGGCCGTCAGGCGCGTGCGCTGCAACGGGCTGGTGAAAACGTGGCCCGGATGGGCGTCGGCGAGAACAGCGGCCAGGGCGGCGGCGCGGGCCTGCCCCGCCTCGGACAGCACCGGATCGGCGCTGGCGTCGGCCTTCTCGGCATGGCGGACCAGAACCACGGTCTGGGCCATGGCCGAACCGGCGGTCAGCAGCGACAGCACGGTCGCGAGCAGGAGGCGTTTCATGATCTCAAATCCCCGTTTCGAAACAGACTGGCGGGCGGCGCGGCGCCTGTCGAGCGGTCAGTGCGCCTTCCACTCGCCCGCCTGGGCGAAGGCCGGGTGGCCGCTGACCTCGGCATAGACGGAGCTGAGATCCTCGAACACCCGGTTCCAGGCAAAGCGTTCGACCGTGCGGGCGCGCGCGGCGACGCCCAGAGCCTCGATGTCGCGAGCGAACAGGGCCTCGATGGCCGCCGCATAGTGGCGGGGGTCGGCGCTCTTCGCGAGTTGCCCCACGGTGTCATCGACTGTCTCCTTGACCCCGCCGGCGTTGACGCCGACCACGGGCCGGCCGCAAGCCATGGCCTCGAGCACAATCAGGCCGAACGGCTCCTTGTCGTTGGCGTGCACGAAGGCGTCGCAGCTGGCGATGATCTTCGCGACGGCCTTGGGATTGGCCTCGTACGGCAGGGAGATGACCCGTTCCTCGGCCGGCATGCCGGCGCCGGCGCCGACGAGCACCAGATGGTAGGGATCGCCGAGGGCCTGAACGGCCTGGATCAGGACGTCGATGTTCTTTTCCCGGGCCGGACGACCGGCGAAGCAAAGCAGCCGGGCCGAAGCGGGCAGGCCCAGCTTCTTCAACAGCCAGTCGCGGTCGCCACGGTCGGGGCGGAAGGTGTCGATCTCGACCCCCAGCGGCCGGATGACGATATTGCCGACGCCGGCTTCTTCAAGACGGCGGGCGATGTAGCGGCTGGGAGAGATGACGCGATCGAACTGCCCGAACAGGCGGGCCCAACGCTTCTCGACCGGCTTCTTGGCCCATTCGCCAAAATGAAGGGCTGCGAGGCCGGCCGGGTCGGAATGGCAGAAGCCTACCACGGGACAGCCGGCGCGTTGGCCGGCCGCCAGGGCGCCCTGCCCCGGCGTATAGGGATCGCCCGCCTCGATGATGGAAGGATTCAGCGAGGCGACCCAGGCCCCCCAGCGGCTGACCGAGGTCGGCCAGCGGTATCCGTCGCCGAACGGGAGTTTCGTCGCGTGGAGCTGGACGAGGCCGTCGTCGCCGGCTTTGTGGTGCGCGCCGGGCACGACCAGCGAATGGGCCACGCCGGGACGGTTCGCTTCCAGCCAGGCCTTCTTGGACTGCAGATAGCGCTTCACCCCGCCGGAACGCGGGGCATAGAGCATGGTGGTGTCGACAAGCCGGGGCCGACCGTCATCGCCGGCGGCCTTGGTCGCGGCCAGGGTCTCCGAGACCTCCTCATCCCAGCCGGGGAACAGGCGCAGCTCGCCTTCCTGAACCTCAAGCCCGGCGAGGGTCATGAGCTCCCGCTCGGTGGCGCTGATACTGGACGCGCCGACGCGCCGGACCCGTCTCTGGATGCGACGGGCCTTGCGGACCTTGGACATATGCGACTTCACCATGCGCGGCCCGTAACGCCGACGACGACGAAGCTCAAGCGCTGTCCGTCGGCGGAGCGTCTTCCGAGGGCGAAATCCCGCGCCGGGCGAGGGCTTCGCGCAGCAGGCACTCGACCTGGGCGTTGACCGAGCGCAGCTCGGCGGCGGCCAATCGCTCGACCGCCGCCATCACCGCCGGGGAGGCGCGCATCAGGAAGGGCTTTCTGGGCCGGGCCATGTCAGCCGTACAGGGTGCCCGTATTGACGACCGGCTGGGCCTCCCGGTCGGCGCACAGCACCACCAGCAGGTTGGAGACCATGGCCGCCTTGCGGTCCTCGTCCAGCTCGACGACGCCGCGCTCACCCAGATCAGCTAGGGCGTTCTCTACCATGCCCACCGCGCCCCGCACGATCAGCCGCCGGGCGGACAGCACCGCCTCGGCCTGCTGGCGCTTGAGCATCGCTCCGGCGATTTCCGGAGCATACGCCAGGTGGGCCAGACGCGCCTCGTCCACCGCCACCCCCGCCGCCGCGACCCGGCCGACCAGTTCGTCCCTCAGACGACCGGCCACGTCTTCTGCGTCGGCGCGCAGGGTGAGTTCGGGCACATCGGTCTCATCCCCGTGGTCATAGGCATAGTGCGAGGCGATATCGCGCAACGCCGTGTCCACCTGGATGCTCACGAAGGCCTGGTAGTCATCGACGTCGAACAGGGCCTGGGCCGAATCCTGAACGCGCCAGACCACGTTGGCGGCGATCTCGATGGGACTGCCGCGCTTGTCGTTCACCTTCAGCTTGTCGCTGGTCAGGTTGCGGACCCGCAGGGATATCTTCTTGCGGCTGTACCAAGGCAGGACCCAGCGCAGTCCGGTCTTGCGGTCGGTGCCGCGGTAGGACCCGAACAGCATGATGGCCATGCCTTCATTCGGCTGGAGCGAATAAAGTCCGCACAGCAGCAACAGGCCGACAACCGCCGCGACAATGCCCCCGACGACGACGAGGGCGGGCTCCCCCGATTGCATGGCGACGCTGACGGGGCCGGCGATAAGCAGCAGCAGTCCCGCCAGCAGCATCAGTATGCCGTTGGCCGTGCTGGCCGGGCGCTCGGTGGATCTGGAGTGTGCGTTGGTCATCCTTGCCTCCCAATATCGATATGAAAGTGATATCACTCCGATTGCGCTTCTGGCAATAGCCGCGCTTGCGGAACAGGCCCCGCCCGCGCGTTCGGCCTTGCATTCGCCTCAAATTCGCGAAACTTGAGGCAGGCTGACACGGTCCCTGTTAGAGGATCGCCGGCGTCTCTGTGCGTATCGTCCACTGGGGTTTCTACCGAATGCGTATTCTACTCGCGACCGCGGTTGCGATCGCTCCCCTGATGGCCGCCTCGGGCGCCATGGCCGAGGTCGTGATCACGACCACGCGGACCACGGCGATCACGACTTCGAACGCCACGGGCACGGGTCCCGATGACATCCGCCTCGCCGGCGGCGGCGCCATTGTTGTGGCGGCGGGCACGGCGGTGAGCGTCGATTCGGACCACGACTTCACGATGGAAGGCGGAACCTCCATCACCATGTCTCCGGCGGCCGACGGCGCCACCGCGGTGCTGGTCAACGCGGGGGTGACCTCCAACCTGTCGATCAACGGCTCGATCAGTATCGTCGACACGATCGCGACCTATACCGACGCGGACAACGACGGCGATATCGACGGACCCTGGGCGACCGGCACGGGACGTTACGGTATCCGCTATGCGGCCGGCGCTCCGGTCACGGGTGATCTCATCATCGGCAGCCTTGGCTCCATCGGTGTCGACGGCAACAATTCCTACGGCATCTCGATCGAGTCCGGCCTGACCGGCAAGCTGCAGACCCAAGGCGCCATCCGGGTGTTCGGCGACAATTCCGTCGCCATCCGGACCCAGGGCGCCATCACCGGCGACGTCAGCCTGCTGGGCACGATCAACGCGCGCGGCCTCAACTCCTCGGCCATTTCCATCGGCGGCAACGTGGGCGGACGCCTGACGCTCCAGGGCGAGATCAACGCCACAGGCTATCGATATACTACGCTTGGCAGCGTCGCCTTCGAGGCCGGTCTGGACGCCGAGGACAAGCTGCAGGGCGGTCCCGCGGTTATCATCGCGGGCAATGTGACCGGCGGCGTGGTGGTTGACCGGGCTCCGGTCGACACCAGTGCGACCAACCTGGATGAGGACAACGACGGCATCGCCGATTCGACCGAGGGCTCGGGCCTCATCAACAGCTTCGGCGCCGCGCCTGCAATCGTCGTCGGCTCCACGACACAATCTGTCACGCTCGGCTTGGTCGGGACGGGCGACAACGCCTTCGGCTTCATCAACCGCGGCACGGTCACGGGCCAGGGGATCTACGGAGGAATCACGGCGACTGCGATTATGTTCGGCGGTAATCCCGGCCAGGCCGTCACCGTCAACGGCGGCGTCCGCAACGAGGGCACCGTCGCCGCCCTGGCCAACGGAGCCAGCGCCACAGCGTTCCGCTTCGGCGTCGGCGCCGTAACGCCGCAGCTCTACACAACCGGGTTCATCACCGCTGGCGTCGCCAGCGAAGTGGCCGCCAATGCAGTCGCCATCCAGATCGACGCGGGCGCCTCGCTGCAAAGCATCAACAACGGGGGCTCGATTCTGGCCTCGTCGGGCGGCGGCGTAGCCAACGTCACCGCCATCAACGATCTCAGCGGCACGCTGACGTCCATCACCAACACCCGCTCTCTTCAGGCGACGCTGAACCCAAATGCGGCGGGTGCCCCCATCACCGGAACGACGACCGCCATCAATGTCAGCGCCAACACGACCGGCGTGACAGTTCTGCAGAGCGGTATCCTCGCCACGCCCAGCGCTCGTGACCCGGACACCGACGGCGACGGCGTGCCGGACAGCCTCGAACCGATCATCGTCGGCGACATCCGGCTGGGCTCCGGCGCCGATACGGTCGATATCCGCAACGGCGTCGTTTTCGGCGACATCTATTTCGGCGCCGGCGCTGACACCCTGTCGATCACGGGCGGCGGCATTGTCCGCAGCGCCTTGTCGGACTCCGGCGGAGACCTCGCGATCAATGTGAGCAACGGCACCCTGGACGCCCGGCACACAGCCCGGCTGAATGTCACCAGTCTGGACGTTGGCACCGCCGGCAATCTTATCGTCACCATCGACCCGGCGAACAACGCCGCTGGCGGTTTCAACGTCGCCGGAACCGCTACCCTCGCCAACGGGGCCGGTCTGGGGGTCCGCTTCACCTCGCTGCTCGCGGCGCCCCAACGGTTCACGCTGATTGACGCGACGACGCTGAACTTCGGCACCATCGATCTGGGCTCCATCGAGGCAAACTCGCCCTATCTCTATATGGTTGCGGCAGGCGCCAACGTGCCGGCGGGTGACGTCTTCGTCGACGTGCGTCGACGCACCGCAGACGAGGCCGACTTCATTCCGGTCGAAGCGGCGATCTATGATTCCTTCTACTCGGCCCTCGGCGGGACCGGCGCGGTCAACGTCCGGAACGCCTTCCTGGCCCAGACCGGGCGCGAGGACTTCATCAACCTGTATGAACAGCTGCTGCCCGATCATGCGGGCGGGCCGTTGCTTTCGCTGTCGTCGGGCGTCGATGCGGTGACCCGCGCGCTTACGGGCCGCAACGCCTCGGCGGCCCCCGGCGAAACCAGCGCCTGGGTGCAGGAGATCAATTTCTACGCCGACAAGGACAAGACCGACACCTACGGCTTCCGTTCGGAAGGGTTCGGCGTCGCCGGCGGTATCGAGCGTGGCTCGGGCCTCGGCGCGGTCGGTGTGTCGCTGGCCTTCACCTCGTCCGACCTCGAGGATCCCGAGTCCGAGGCCGAGGAAGTGTTGTCGGCGAGCCTGCTGGAATTGGGCCTCTACTGGCGCGCCCAAGGCCAGTACTGGACGACCTGGGCACGGGCCGCGGCCGGTTATGCGACCTTTGAATCCGAGCGCCGCTTCGTCGGCGCCGGGCTGAACCTGTCCAATGAATCGGATTGGGCCGGCTTCTCCCTCGCGGCCGCGGGCGGCGTCTCCTACGAGCGCAATTTCGGTCGCTTCAGCATCCGGCCCGAGGCCTATGCGGAGTTCTTCTCGCTCAGCGAGGAAGGTCACGTCGAGACCGGCGGCGGCGATGGCTTCGATCTTGAGATTGACGACCGGGACGGGCACCTGTTCTCGGCGACGGCGGCTGTTAATTTCGGCATGTCGATGGGCGAGAATAGCTGGCTGCGTCCGGAATTCCGCGTCGGTTGGCGCCAGAACATCTCGGTCGACCCGGGCGAGACGATCGCCCGCTTCCGCTCGGGCGGTCCTGACTTCACCCTGGACGGCGGTTCAATCGAAGGCGGCGGTCCGATCGTCGGGTTCCGGCTGAACATCGGCAACGAACTGGGCATGCTGTCCATCAACGCCGACGCCGAGATGATTGAGGACTACATCCGCTACATGCTGTTCCTGCGGGCCAGCTTCCGGTTCTAGGATACTGCAAACCTGCGGGTTTCACGCGGACGGGCGGCTAGCTCAGCTGGTCAGAGCACCTCGTTTACACCGAGGGGGTCGGGGGTTCGAACCCCTCGCCGCCCACCAGCCGCCCGCCGGCCCGATCCCGACTGCTCCGCCGGTCAGACTGCGTTCACCATTGCCGGTTAACCGTGCCGCATCGGGAGAAGACGTCATGATCAAGTCCATGAAAACCGGCGCGACCATCCTCGCCGTCCTCGGCGCGAGCCTGATGCTTCAGGGCTGTATCGTGGGAGCCGTGGTGGGCACAGCCGGCGCGATCGTGGGCGGGGCGGCCCAGGCCACCGGGGCCGTGGTGGGCGCGGGCATCGACGCGGTCACGACCTCCGACGAGGAGACCCGGGCCAAACGGGAACGCGAAGAGCGGGCTCGAGAGCGCGAACAGCGCCGTTGCGAACAGCGTCAGCGTCAGGGGCGCGACTGCTAGAACGGCGACCCCTCAGGGGCTGATTTCCATGGCGTAGTTGTGGATCGCCACACCGCGGACCTCGAAATCGCGGCGGTGCTGGACCCCATAGCCGCGCTTCAACAGGAATCGTCGGGCCGCCTCGCTGGCCTCGACGTAAAGCCGCCCCATGCCTTCGTCGCGGGCCGTCCGCTCCACAACGTCGAGAAGGAAGGACGCGACGCCACGTCCAGCGACATCCGGATCGGCAAAGAGCATGTCGATATGGCCGTCAGCCTCCAGATCGACGAAGGCCGTCACCCGTGCTTCGCCGTCCAGGGCGACCCAGCACCTTCGGCCATCAGCCATTCTGGATCGAAAGCTTTCAGTCCGGGAGCCGTGGCCTATCCACGCCTCGATCTGGTCCGGCGAATAGTCGCGGGCGCCGATCCCCCGCACCGCCCGCTCAAAAACGATCGCCAGCGCCTCCGCGTCGCCGTCCTGATAGGGGCGAATGGCGGTCACAGCGTGAGCACGCACCGTTCGTGGATCGTCGGGCGCGAGACCATGATCCGGCTCAGGCCCGGCCACTCCGGTTTGAGGCGCTCCGCGAACCACACACATAGATGCTCCAGCGTCGGCAGTTCCAGGCCCGGCTTGTCGTTGAGCAGGCCGTGATCCAGCTCCTCAGCCGCTGCCTTCAGCGCGCGGTCCAGGGCGCCAAGGTCCGCGACCCAGCCATGGCTGTCCAGCGCTTCGCCGCGCACTGTCGCCTCGACCGAGAAGGAGTGGCCGTGCATGCGGCGATAGGGACTGCCGTCCGGCTCGTTCGGAAAGTGGTGGGCCGCGTCGAAGGTGGCCGCCTTGGTGATCTCGAAAACGCTCATCTTACGCCGATGTATTTGTGGGTCTGGACGCTGAGCTGCCATTTCGGGTGGGTCAGGCAATAGTCGATGGCCGCCGCCGTATTGGCCGCCAGGTCGGGGCCGTCCATGGGCTGGAGCCAGAATCGCTCGAACGGAAGATGCTCGAACCGGTCGGGCATGGCCGTGGGCTGGGGAAAGACCAGTTTGAGCTCCTGCCCGGAGGTCTGGAGCACGCGCGCATCGGCCTTGGGGCTGATGCAGACCCAGTCGATCCCCTCGGGCGCAGCGAGCGTGCCGTTGGATTCCACCGCGATCTCGAAGCCCCGCGCGTGCAGGGCCTCGATCAGGGCGTCGTCCAGCTGCAGCAATGGCTCGCCGCCGGTGCAGACGACCAGTTTGGGGTCCCCTGCCCGCCCCCGCCACATCGCCGCGACATGATCGGACAGGGCCCTGGCGGTCGCGAACTTGCCGCCGCCGTCGCCGTCCACGCCGACGAAATCCGTGTCGCAGAAGGTGCAAACGGCGGTCGCGCGGTCGCGCTCCAGCCCGTTCCACAGATTGCAGCCGGCGAAACGCAGGAAAACCGCGGGCCGCCCGGCCTGCCCTCCCTCGCCCTGCACCGTCAGGAAGACCTCCTTGGCCGAATAGGTCATGCGGCCACCCATTCAGCATGGCCCGCGGCGCGCAGCTCGCAGGCCGGGCAGTCACCGCAGCCGTAACCCCAGTCGTGGCGATGCGCCCGGTCGCCGCGGTAGCAGGTGTGCGACGCCTCGACGATCAGATCGACCAGCGCGGCGCCGCCGATCCGGTCGGCGAGGCCCCACGTCTGCCACTTGGTCAGCGCCATGAGGGGCGTCTCGATGACGACGGGCTTGTCCAGTCCCAGGCTGAGCGCCGTGGCCATGGCGTCGATCGTGTCGCGGCGGCAGTCGGGGTAGCCGGAATAATCCGTCTCGCACATGCCCCCGACCAGCGCGTCGAGACCGCGGCGGTCGGCCAGGGCTGCGGCGCAGGTCAGGAAAACCAGATTGCGTCCGGGCACGAAGGTCGTCGGCAGGCCGCGCGCGTCCATTTCGATCGCCCGGTCGGCAGTCAGGGCGCTGTCGGCGATCCGGCCATAGCCGGTCAGATCGACGACATGGTCCGGACCCAGCCGGCCGGCCCATTGCGGGAGGACCGCCGTCATGCCTTCGCGGACCGCCAGCCGGGCCTCCATCTCCACGACGTGACGCTGGCCATAGTCGAAGCCGACCGTCTCGACGCGCGCGTACCGCCCCAGCGCCCAAGCCAGACAGGTCGCGCTGTCCTGTCCGCCCGAGAACAGGACGAGAGCCGATTTGGCGGGCGTAGGCAGGGAATCGCTCATGACAAACCTGCGGTCGGCCGATCGGCCGCGCGCATGGACAAGGGGGATAGGCCGCTGGATGGGCGGGGCGGCCTTCTACACCAGCCACGCCGGCAGAGCAAAAACGGCTCAAAAACGGCGGCTGCCGCCCTTAACGGTTCCGCAAACGGTTTCGTCGCAGTGTCCACCGGTCCCAGTGGAGTAGCGGCCCGTCATGCCGACCATAGAAGTTCTGACCGAGCGCGCCGAGGCGGTGACGCCCCAGACGTCGGAAATCGACGTCTTGGCGCGCTTTGAGCGTGAGCCCGACACGCTGGTCATCCCGGTCGTAGAGAACGGAAGACCGGTGGGTCTGGTCGAACGCAATGCTTTCCTGCTGAAAATCGCCAGCGCCCTCGCCCATGCGCAGGAAGCCAATCGTCCGATCCTGCATGTCATGGACCCCGAGCCGGCGGTGGTCGATGCCGGAGCCAGCATCGACAGCTTCTGTGATGTCCTGCTGAAAGGCGGCCCGTCCGCCCTGATGCGCGGCTTCATCGTCACCCGCGAGGGCCGCTATCACGGAGTCGGCACGGCGGGCTCCCTGCTGCAGGCGGTCAACGAACTCCAACGTCAGCAGAACCTCGAACTGGCGGATCAGGCCCGCGCCCTTACCGACACCCGAACCCACGCCCTCGCCGCGGCCCGCTCCAAGAGCCAGTTCCTGACCATCATGAGTCATGAACTGCGCACGCCGATGAATGGCGTGCTGGCGGTGGCCGAGCTGCTTCGCCGCCAACCGCTGAACGCCCAGTCCCACGCCCACATCAACACGATCGTGGAGTCGTCCGAGACCTTGCTGCGCATTCTCCAGGACGCGCTTGACCTGTCGCGCGCCGAAGCCGGCGAGCTGGAGCTTCATCCGACGGCCACGCCCCTGCGCGCCCTGATGGACGATGTTCAGGCGACCTGGGCCCCGCGGGCGTCGCAGGACAATGTGACCCTGATGGTGAGCTATGAAGGCGACACCGAACTGGCCGCCGTCGTCGACGGCGCCCGGGTCGCCCAGCTGTTCAACAACCTGATCGGCAACGCCCTGAATTTCGCCCGCAACGGAGTTGTCGAAGCAGGCCTGAAGGCCGTCGCCGACGGCGATCGCATCCGGCTGGAAGCCCGTGTCCGCGACGACGGGGCCGGCATCGACGCCGATCGCGTCGACTCGATCTTCGAGCCTTTCGTACATGGCTCAGGTCAGGACGGTGCGGGTCTCGGACTGGCCATCTGCCGCCAGATCGTCGACCGCATGGGCGGCCGCATCTGGGCCGAAAACAATCCGGGCCGAGGAGCGACCTTCGCCTTCGATCTAGACGTCCAGCGGACCCAGGTCGAAGCCACCGCGACCTCCAATGTCGAAAACCTCGGCGGCGAGGGCGACCTCACGAGCAACCCCCACATCCTGATCGTCGACGACAATGCGACCAATCGCGTGGTGGCCCAGGCCCTGTGCGAGATGTTCGGCTGCACCTCCGAGACCGCCGAAGATGGCGTCGAGGCGCTCGAGGCGGTGCAGGAGCGTCGCTTCGACCTGATCCTCATGGACATCAAGATGCCTCGCATGGACGGCGTCCAGGCGACCCAGGCCATCCGCGCCCTGACCGGCCCGGCCCGCGACATTCCGATCGTGGCCCTGACCGCCAACGCCGATCCCGACGATGCGAAGA
The DNA here is from genome assembly GCA_030856285.1 of Pseudomonadota bacterium. Taxonomy (GTDB): domain Bacteria; phylum Pseudomonadota; class Alphaproteobacteria; order Caulobacterales; family Caulobacteraceae; genus Brevundimonas. Next base: position 570 of record JALYPS010000185.1, on the reverse strand, counting down.
AATATCTCACCATCGGCATGGCCGCCGTCGTCGAGAAGCCGATCAAGCCGGAACGCCTGCGCATGGCCATGAACCTCGCGCTCGAACAGGCCGCGGCGGCCTCCGTCGTTGAAGTAGCTCCGGAACGCAAACGCAAGGGCAGCTCGGCCGCCTGACGCACCTGTTCATGAAAGGGCGCCCTTGCGCTCATTTCCGGACAGACCGAGAAGCGGACGATGCGTTCTCCGATCCTCGACCTCCTCCCCCAGCTTGCCGCCGGCGCCGCCCATACCCATGCGCTGGGCTTCGTCTACGATAGTCTGGACGGCGACCGGGTCCGCATCCGCGCGCCGTGGCGCGAGGACCTCGTCGGCGATCCGGACACCGGCGTGCTGTCCGGCGGCCTGGTCACCACGCTGCTGGATCATGTCGGAGGGCTGGCTGTGTGGATCGCTCTCGGTCGGTTCGAATCGATCGCCACCCTGGATCTGCGGGTCGACTATATGCGTGCGGCGGAGGCGCGGCGTGATCTGGTCGCTGAGGCGCGCTGCTACCGTCTGACCCGGTCTGTCGCCTTCGTCAGGGCCTGGG
>JALYPS010000172.1 GCA_030856285.1 Pseudomonadota bacterium | reverse complement strand
GTCTTGGCGACCGGCGGCGTAACAGGCGTCGGGCGGGGCGCGACGGGCGCGGTCGTTCCGGCCGGACGCGGCGCGGGCCGCGGCTGGGCGACTTCGGGCGGCGGGGTGAAGGTCGGGGCGGCGGTCGGGGCTTCGGCCGTGTCATAGACATCGATGCCGGCTTCCGGATCGATCGGCTGGGCCTCCAGCGGCGCGTCGGCCTTCATCTGCACCACGGGCGTGCCCACGGCCGGCGGGGCGTCGTTCGAAGAGCGCGGGCCGGCGCGGTAATAGACCACCACGGCGATGATCAGGACCAGCAGCACCACGCCCGAGATGATCAGCGTCATCGGCGGCGACTTGGCCCCGCCGCCTCCGCCGGCCCGGCGCGCGTCATAGCCGCCGCGGTTGAACGGGAGGTCGTCGTCAGTCGGCGGCGTATAGGCGCCCCGGTCGCGGCCCTGGTTTGGACGATAGGGATCTTCGTTGGACATGGCCGCGCCTTCCGTCGGGTCCGCGCGAATCGACGCGCGGAACAAACACTCTATCCCGGTCCGAGTCCTTTTTCAGGCCGGGAGATCCGGTGAAGGACTCAATCCGCTACAAATCCAGCGCGAGATCCAGGCTGAACAGCTTCCTGTGTTCCTCGATGGCGTAACGGTCGGTCATGCCGGCGATGTAGTCGCAGACCGCCCGCGCCCGCTTCGCCTGATCCGCCACGTCCGCCCGGCCAGACCATTCGGGCGGCAGGGTCGCGGGCTCGGCCATGAACAGCTGGAACATCTCGCCCAGCAGCCGCCGCGCCTGGCTGCGCGTGCGGTTGACGCGATAGTGGCGGTACATCCGCTCGAACAGGAATTTCCTCAGAATGCCCAGGTCCGCCAGCATGCCGGGGGAAAAGGCCACCAGCATGCGGTCGGCGGTGCGCACCGCCTCGGTCGAGCGCACGCCCGCCGCCTCGATCCGCGTCTCGGTCTCGGCCAGCACGTCCTCGACCATGGCCCCGATCATGCGCCGCACCGCTTCGATGCGGATCATCCGGTCGTCGAGGTCCGGCCAGTCCCTGCGCACCCCGTGCAATACCGGTCCGATCAGGGGCACATCCCCGAGGTCCTCGAGCGTGAACAGTCCCGCCTGCACCCCGTCGTCGACGTCGTGATTGTTGTAGGCGATGTCGTCCGCGATCGCCGCCGCCTGGGCCTCCAGCGAGGCGAAGGTGCCGAGCCGCAGATCCCAGCCCGGCGCATAGTCGGCGATGGCCTTCCACGCCGGCTCATCCAGACGGTGCGACACCGGGCCATTGTGCTTGACCACCCCCTCGACGGTTTCCCAGCTCAGGTTCAGCCCCTCGAACTGCGGATAGCGATGCTCCAGCCGGGTTACGACGCGGAAGGTCTGGACGTTGTGGTCGAACCCGCCCCACGGCTCCATCTGGGCCTGCAGTTCGTCCTCGCCCGCGTGGCCGAATGGCGGATGGCCGAGGTCGTGCGCCAGCGCCACAGTCTCGGCCAGATCGGTGTCCAGCCGCAGCGCATGCGCCAGCGACCGAGCGATCTGCGCCACCTCCAGCGAATGGGTCAGGCGGGTGCGGTAGTGATCGCCCTCATGCGCCACGAAGACCTGGGTTTTCTCCTTCAGCCGACGAAAGGCCGTGGCGTGGATGATCCGGTCGCGGTCGCGGGCGTAGGCATTGCGCGTGCGGCTGATCGGTTCGGGTGTCAGCCGGCCGCGGCTGTGCTCGGGGTATTCGGCATAGGGCGCGCGTTCGGGGATCAAGGTCAGCCGCTCTTTCGGGTCCGGGCCTTTGCGATCGGCCCTGCGCGCCTCATATACCCCCTGTGAGCACCGTCCAAACCGCATCCCTGTTCCAGATTTCGCCGTCCGCTGGTGGGCACGGCCTGACCCTGTCCGACAGCGCCGCGAAGCGTCTGGCCGAACTGGGCGAGGCCGACGGTCATCCGGTGATGCTGCGGGTCGCGGTCGACGGCGGCGGCTGCTCGGGCTTCCAGTACCGGTTCGAACTGGTCCAGTCCGCCGACGCCGAGGACATCCGCATCGAGGCCGGCGGCCAGACTTCCCTCGTGGACCCGATCTCCCTGCCCTTCCTCAAGGGCTCCGAGATCGCCTTCGTCGACGACCTCGCCGGGGCCCAGTTCGTGGTGCGCAACCCGAACGCCGCCTCCAGCTGCGGCTGCGGCGTCAGTTTCTCAATTTAGGCAGATGATCCGGTCACTTGGGCAAACGCCAAAATAGGACTTGTTATTAGCTATATTCCTAATTAGCCTTCTGCCTTATGAACCTGCTGTTCAAAGCCCTGTCGCATCCGGTCCGCCGCCGCATCATCGACATGCTGCGCAAGGGCCCGATGGCGTCTGGCGACATCGCCGCCGCCTTCGACATGAGCTGGCCCACGATCACCGGCCACCTCAATGCGCTCAAGGAGGCCGGTCTGGTCTCGCCCGAGCGCGAAGGCGCCTCGATCCGATACCGGCTCGAGATTTCCGCCGTCGAGGAGGCCCTGGCCTTCCTGCTGCAAATGACTGGCGCCGGCCGCCAGGATTCGGGAGACAAGACATGACCGCATCACGGACATCCCCTTCGGCCCTCGATCTGACCACCGTCATCCTCAGTCTCATGGTCGGCGTCCTCGGTGTCTGGACCATCTTCGCCGGTCCGACCGAACTGCTGCCGATCCACTACAACGCCGCCGGTCAGGCGGATGACTGGGGCAGCCGCGAACTGCTCGGCGGCGGCCTCGTCGGCCTCGCCCTGCTGACCCTCCTGATGGGCGGCGGCATGGCCCTGGCGGCCGGCCGCACGGAAGATCCCGCCCGCCGCCGCGCGCTGCGTTGCGCCCAGCTCGTGGTGGTCCTGAGCATTCCGCTCGTCACCCTTCTCATCGCCTCGGCCAGCCTGTCGGGCGTGACCGATATCAGCGGCGCCCTGTCGGTCGCCCTGATGAGCGTCGTGATCTTGCTGATCGGCGCCTTCCTCGGCCGCGTCGGCCCCAATCCCTTCGTCGGGGTGCGGACGCCCTGGGCCTACAAGAGCCGGCTGTCGTGGGAGCGCTCCAACCGCCTCGCCGGACGGCTGTTCTTCGTCATCGGCCTCGCCGGACTGCTCACCGCCCCGTTCGCCCCGCGCCCGCTCGGCCTCTACGCCATCCTCGCCGCCATCGGCGTCGCCGCCGTCCTGTCCATCGTCGAAAGCTGGCGCGTCTGGCGCACCGACCCCGACCGCCAGCCCTTCTGAACCCGACCGCACGGAGACCCGCCATGCTCAGCCTGATCCTCGCCGCCCTCCTGTCCGACCCGGTCGCCACGCCGGTCGTCCTGCCCTCCGAGCCGGCCCCCCTGCACGGGACCCTGCTGACGCCGGAAGGCCCCACCCGGGCCGTCGCCCTGATCATCGCCGGCTCCGGTCCCACCGACCGGGACGGGAACAGCCCGCTCGGCGTCTCATCCTCCAGCTACCGTCTGCTCGCCGAGGGTCTGGCCGCCCACGGCGTCGCCACCGTCCGCTCCGACAAACGCGGCGTCGGTGCAAGCGCCTACCCCGGAATGTCGGAGGCGGAGCTTCGCTTCACCGACTACTCGGACGACGCCCGCGCCTGGGTCGCCGAGACCACCCGGCTCACCGGCCAGCCCTGCGTCTGGCTGATCGGCCACAGCGAGGGCGCGCTGGTCGCGCTGACCGCCGTAACCGGGGGAGACGTCGCCGTCTGCGGCCTCGTCCTGTTGTCGGGCGCGGGCCGGCCGATCGGCGCGGTCCTGCGCGAGCAACTGGCGAA
>JALYPS010000150.1 GCA_030856285.1 Pseudomonadota bacterium | reverse complement strand
CGGCATGACGACCGAGATCAAGGCCTTCGAAGCCACCACGCCCGTCGTCGACGCGCCGGGCGAGGCCGCAGACACGCCGGAGAAAGAGGCCGCCGCCGAGGTTCTGGACGCATTGCACGAAGCGGCGTCCAAGGCTGACGGCGCGACCTATTTCGACCTGTTCACGCCGGACGCGACCTATATCGGCACCGACGTGACCGAGCACTGGTCGATCGCCGAGTTCCGGTCCTATGCCGAGCCGTATTTCAACCGCGGACGCGGCTGGACCTATACGCCCCGGTCGCGGTCGCTGACCCTCGCGCCGCTGGATTGCCGCTGCGTGGTCTGGTTCGACGAGGCCCTGGACAGCCAGTCGTACGGTACGAGCCGGGGCACGGGCGTTCTGGTGCGTGGAGCCGACGGGAAGTGGCGCATCGCTCTCTACGCCCTGACCTTCCCGATCCCGAACGCCCTGGCCCGGGACATGACGGCCCGGATCCGGGTGGCGGCCAACCCGGGATAGAGGCGCGAAAACGGAACGTATGGCCAACTCCGGTCCGGACCTCTAACACCCGTCCATGGATTTCACCGACGACGCCTTCGTCCTGTCCGCCCGCGCCCATGGCGACACCGGCGTGGTGGTCGAACTGCTGACGGAGACCCATGGCCGGCGCGCGGCCTATGTGGCCGGCGGGGCCTCTCGACGGATGAAGCCCTTCCTGCAGGCCGGCGCGCGGGTGACCGCCGAGTACAAGGCTCGCACATCGGATCATCTGGGTTCAGCGCGGCTGGAGCCGGTGGGGGAGGGGCCCAGCGCCCTGTTCGACGACCCGCTGGCCCTGACCGGCCTCGCCGCCGCCGCCGCGGTGGCGCAAGGCAGCCTGCCTGAGCGCGAGCCCCATCCGGGCGCCTTCCTGGCCTTCGAGGCGCTGATGTCGGCCTTCGCCCTGCCGGAGGTCTGGCCGGCCATCTTCGTGCGCTTTGAGGCGGGGCTGCTGGAAGACCTCGGCTTCGGCCTCGACCTCAGCCGCTGCGCCGTCACCGGCGGCATGGACGACCTGATCTGGGTCAGCCCGCGCACCGGCCGCGCCGTCAGCGCTGACGCCGGGGCCCCCTATGCCGACAAGCTGCTGAGACTGCCGCCCTTCATGCTGGGGGCGCAGGCCGGGCTGGGCGATGGCGACGTCGGCGCGGGCCTCGACCTCACCGCCCATTTCCTCGAACAGTTCGTCTTCCACCCCCAGAACCGGCCGATTCCGCCCGCGCGGGTGTGGATGATCGACAAGCTGCGCGAGGCCGGACGGCTTTGAGCCTGGCCCCGTGCCGCTCACGATACTTGGCGGGGAAAGTCAACCACGGGCCCAATCGCAAGACCGCTTTCGACACGTTGCCGACATCTCTAAGGTTTAGGTTCGTTGGCAGTGACGGGTAGGCTCAAAACAAAACATGCACCGCCTTGCGGGGGTGCCTCCAACCTAACGGCTCCCCCGGCTTGGGCGATTGCCTCCGCGACTTGGGCCAAGCCCAGTCCGGTGCCGTGTCCCGCCGGTTTGGTCGTGACGAACGGTTCAAACAGCCGGTCGCGGACGGTAGGCGGGATGCCTGGGCCATTGTCCTTGACAGAGATCTCCACCGCATCACCCACGCGTTGCGCAGCAATGTCCAACCCACCGCTGCCGTCCATGGCGTCCCGGGCATTGATGGCGAGATTGAGCAAAGCCATTTCCATCTGGTCTCGATTAGCCAAGATCGAAACTTGTGAGTTCGGAGGCGTGATCGCCAGAGTGATCCCCTGGCCGACAGACTGCCGCAGCAATTCGCTGACCCCGTTCAGAAGACTGGCAACGTCGATGACCGCCAGCCGTCCCCCACCGTCGCGGGCGAAGGAGAGAAGTTGGTTTGTCAGCTTGGCTCCCCGGTTAGCGGCTTCCAGTGCCATGACAGCCCTGCGAGACACGTCAGGTCCGGCGTTGGCCTTCTGGATGCGATGCAGATTGGCGATGATCACTGTTAGCAGGTTGTTGAAATCATGAGCCAGCGTATTGGCGAACCCGCCGATAGCCTCGCTCTTCTGCAGCCGCAGCATCTGCTCATCCGTTCGCCGCCGGGCGGCCAGGTCCCTGATGGCGTAGGCGACGATCCCGCCGGCAGTCAGTAGCGCCAGCAATGCTCCACCGACCAACGCGACGAAAAGCCAGAGACGTGGCGAGTCGATGAGCCTGCGGTCGACGGCTACATGGGCAGACCAACCATTAGCCGGGGACATCACATATGCGCTGTAGTTCTCCAGCCCCTCGTAGGTGCGACCGCGGTAGAGGCCTCGCCCGCCCTTCGCCAACGCTTGGCGGACGTAAGTGGTAGCGGGCGTGCCGACGCGGTTTTGGAAATCAAGTGATCTGCCGATGAAATCGCCGTCAGCATCAACCAGCGCAGCGACTGACCCGGACTTGTGGGAATCCATCAGAATGGCCTGGAAGATCTGTGGCTTGACCAAGCCGACCACAGAGTACCCCGGCAGGCGGCGTATCGGATGGCGCACGACCACGCACGGACAGCCTTCGCCGGCGCGGATGACGGCGGGCCTTTGATCGGTGCTGATCAGTTCTGGCCTGGAGCGAGCATCATAGTGGCCACTGCCCATCATCACGCGGCCCGTCGCGTTCTCAATCACCAGCAGCGCGGTTAAGCCGGTATTGAGTTCCACAACTTCCTGCGCTCGCTCTCTGGATGTGTCCCAGTCGCGATTCTCAAGTGAACGCGCAGTCGAATATGTTCCGAGGACGCCCTCATAGACCGCAAGCCGGTTGTCGGCTCCGATCACGATCTCGGCGGCCGTGGTCTGTGCTTCGTCCTCGACGCGCGACTGCGCCCTCAGAAGCCCGACGGTGAGCGACCATGCCAATAATATGATCGCGGGCAGCACTAGCGCCCCGCCCGTCATGATCAGAAGCCTTTGCCGTGAGCCTTCCTTACGCGTCAGCATCCGACAATCGCTCCCCGAAATGCCGTGCCGTAGGGTGGTGGACCGTAACTATGGAGAACTGGGCGGTCTGGGGCCAAAAAGAGTGCGCTGCCCGAACCAAATCGAGGCAAACATCGATCAAGGCAACCAACCCCACGCTCCTCCGCCAAGCGGACCCGTCCCCGGACCCATCAGTAGCACGGGACCACCCCCGTAAGGAACACCGGTGTCCGCTAACCAACCGCCCTTTGCAATGTCCGCTTCCGGCCCCGACGCCCCCCGAGCCGGGTTGATCAACGGCCCTTGACCTCACCCGCCTGCGCGACCCGCAACGCTCCCAGCCATCATGGCTGGGACCTGCATAGTTCCGACATTTCAACACGATCCCATGTTGCAATCGGTGAATCTCCAGCACCGCCCCGGGCCGGGCGATAATCGCGCCATGACCCGATCACCTATGCCCCCCCACACCCACCGTTCGCCCGAAATCTGGGAAGCGATCCGTCGCGACTATGTCGCCGGTGCCTCCACCGCCGTCCTTGGCGAGCGGTACGGGCTGGCCGCCCGCAGCATCCGCCGCAAGGCCGCGCTCGATCTCTGGCGGCGCGACGACGAGCCGGCGTCCGCCTCCGACGCCCTGCGCCACAGGATGGAGTCGGATCAGGCGACCTGGCCGGAGCTGGCCGACGTCAGCCATGTCGCGAACGAGGACCTGCGCAGTCTGCTGTTGTTGCCGAGCGCCCACGGTCTGTGCCGCTATGCCTTTCGCCGGGCAGCTGAGTGCGCCGCGCTGGACGGACCCAATGAGGCGGTGGCCTGGCTCAGGGTGGTGCGTCTCGCCGACCTGATCGATTCCCGCACCAATGTGGATGCCCAGCCGAACAGCCGCGCGGACTATCTGCGGGCGTCGATGATCCGACAGATCAACAGGAATGGCACTGCAGACGCCGACGACTTCGACGAAGAGTCCGATATGTCCGCAATGTCCCATGAAATCCACAGCGGACCGGACTCTGGCGGCTAGACTTGCCGCTTCAGACCGCCGATTCGGACCCCATGACCGTTCACACTCCGCCGCCGGAAGGCGGACGCATCGTAGACGAGCCGATGAGCGAGGCGCTGTCGCGCCGCTATCTGGCCTATGCGCTGTCGACCATCACCAACCGCGCCCTGCCGGACGTGCGCGACGGCTTCAAGCCCGTGCACCGTCGCATCATGTACGCCATGCATCAGATGCGGCTGAACCCGCAGGCGGCGGCGCGCAAATGCGCCAAGGTCGTCGGGGAGGTCATGGGCGGCTATCACCCGCACGGCGACGCCTCGATCTATGACGCCCTGGTGCGGCTGGCGCAGGACTTTTCGCAGCGCTATCCGCTGGTCGACGGGCAGGGCAATTTCGGCAATATCGACGGCGATAACGCCGCGGCCATGCGCTACACCGAGTGCAAGCTGACCGCCGCCGCGGTGCTCCTGATGGAGGGCATCGATCAGGACTCGGTGGACTTCAAGGCCACCTATGACGATCAGGACGAAGAGCCGATCGTCCTTCCCGCCGGCTTCCCCAATCTGCTGGCCAACGGCTCGTCGGGCATCGCCGTCGGCATGGCCACCTCGATCCCACCTCACAACGTCGGCGAACTGATCGACGCCTGCCACGTCCTGCTGGACCGTCCGGATGCGACAACAGAGGAACTGGCCACGATCGTTCCGGGTCCCGACTTCCCGACCGGCGGCGTCGCCGTTGAAGGGCACGCCTCCATCCTCGACGCCTATGAGACCGGCAGGGGCGGCGTCCGCCTGCGCGCTCGCTGGGAGACGGAAGATCTCGGCCGCGGCGTCTGGCGCATCATCGTCACCGAGATGCCCTATCAGGTGCAGAAGTCGAAACTGATCGCCGACCTGGCTGACCTGATCGAGCACAAGAAGGCCCCGCTGCTGGGCGACGTGCGCGACGAGTCGACCGAAGAGGTGCGGCTGATCCTGGAGCCGCGCTCGCGCACGGTCGATCCCGAGACCTTCATGGAAAGCCTGTTCCGGCTGTCCGACCTGGAGACGCGCTTCCCCGTCAACATGAACGTGCTGGACGCGCGCGGCACGCCGCGGGTGATGGGACTGAAGCCGGCGCTGCTGGCCTTCCTCGACCACCGCCGCGATGTGCTGCAGCGGCGCTCGAGCTGGCGGCTGGGCAATATCGAGCGGCGGCTGCACATCCTCGAAGGGATGCTGGTCGCCTACCTCAACCTGGACGAGGTGATCCGCATCGTCCGCTACGAGGAGCACCCCAAGGCGGAGCTGATCCGCACCTTCACGCTCTCCGAAGAGCAGTCCGAAGCCATCCTCAACACCCGCCTGCGCCAGCTGGCCAAGCTGGAGGAGATGGAGATCCGGCGCGAGCACGAGAAGCTCAGCGCCGAGCGCGACGGGCTGAACACGCTGCTGGGGTCCGAGCGGCGCCAGTGGACGCGCGTGGGCGAGGAGCTGCGCAAGGTCCGCGAGATCCTCGGTCCGGGCACGGCCTTGGGCAAACGCCGCAGCTTGTTCGAGGACGCGCCCGTCGTGGACGCGGATTTCGGCGTCGACGCCTTCGTCGCCAAGGAGCCGATCACCGTCGTGCTGTCCGAGCGCGGCTGGATCCGCGCCGTCCGCGGCAAGGTCGAGGACACCTCCGAGCTCAAGTTCAAGGAAGGCGACAAGCTGGCCTTCGCCGTGTCGGCCTACACCACCGACAAGATCCTGATCTTCGCCTCCGACGGGCGGGTGTTCACGCTCGCGGGCGACAAGCTGCCGCCCGGCCGCGGGGCCGGCGAACCGCTGCGCCTGCTGATCGACCTGGACGAGCGGGTCAAGCCGGTCACCGTCTTCGCCCACCGCCCCGGACGCAAGCTGCTAGTGGCGTCGAAGGCCGGCTACGGCTTCCTGGTGCCCGAGACCGAAGTGATCGCCTCCAAGCGCGGCGGCAAGCAGGTGCTCAACGCCGAAGGCACGACCGCCCTGGTCTGCA
>JALYPS010000127.1 GCA_030856285.1 Pseudomonadota bacterium | reverse complement strand
CTCATGGCCCTGCCCCCGCTTGAACCGCGCATAGACATCCGCCGGCAGCATCGAACCCGCCAGATTCCCCAGATGCTTGATGCCGTTGATGTACGGCAGCGCCGAGGTGATGAGGATGCGGGCCATGGGAATCCGAGTCTTGGGGAGGCGACGGATATAGAGGGCTGTCAGCCCGGCGTCACCATGGGTAACCGCCTCGCCACCCGCACGAACCGCCCGGTCAGCAGCACCGACGACACCAGACTGGCGACGATCACGGCCCAGACCAGACCGTTGACGCCGATCTCGTGCGCCCACCACCAGCCCAGCGGCATCATCACCACCGTGTAGGACAGGAAATGCATGATGGTCGGCCACCAGACGTCGCCCGCGGCGCGGTTGGCCGAGGCCGAAACCACCTGAATGCCGTCGGCGACGAAGAACAGGGTGGTCAGCACCAGCGCCGGGATCACCACCGCCAGCAGTTCGGGATCGCGGTTGTAGGCGCTGGCGATCAGAGGCGCTCCCGGCCACACGACCAGCGCCACCAGCAGCGTCAGGGCCGTCACCACGCCGATCCCGACCAGGCCCGCCCGCAACACGCCGCGTCCGTCGCGCGCGCCATGGGCTCGCCCGACCAGCACCGCCGTCGCCGAGGCCAGTCCCATCGGCAGCATGAAGACCATGGCCGAGACATTGAGCACGATCGCCCAGGCCGAGGTCTCGACGGCCCCCAGCCCGCCGGCGATGAAGGTCATGGCGGCGAAGGCCCCGACCTCGATGAAATAGGAACTGCCGGCGCCGTAGCCGATCTTGCGCTGTTCCCGCTCGGCGGGCAGGTCGCGTTCCGGACGGCTGAATATCCCCAGCGCCCGCGCCTCGGGCAGGCGCACGATGTAGATGATCAGGAAGACGGCCAGCGAGGTCCGGGCGAAGACGGTCGCCCAGGCCGAGGCCACGGCGCCGTCCATGCCCAGGCCAAGAATGTCCGGCACCAGCAGCAGGTTCAGCGCCAGATTGACCCCATTGGCGATCCACATGGCCCACATGCCGGCGCGGGGCCGGTGCAGGGCCTCGAGGAAGAATTGCGCCGCCACACTGACCAGATAGCCCGGCATGGACAGGGCGAAGACAATCAAAACCGGCGAAGCGCCCTCGGCCAGACCGTCGGCGAGGCCGATCTGGCGCAGCGCCCAAGGGCCGATCAGGATCAGGCCCAGCATTGAGGCGAAGCCGAGCTGGAGCGAATAGGCCACCCCGCGACGCAACACCCCGCCGACCTCGGCGCGACGTCCCTGGCCCAGCAGGCGCGCGGTCATCACCTGCACGCCCATCATCAGCCCCACCGCGGTGGTGATGATGATCGACGTCGGCGCAAGGGCCAGCGAACTGTAGGCCAGCTCAAGCCCCGACCAGTTGCCCACCACGATCACATCGGTCAGCCCCATGGTCATGATGCCGATGCGCGCCATCACCACCGGCCACGCGAGGTGCAGCAGGTCTTTCAGGGTGGCGCGGGTCTGGACGTTGAAGCCGATCATGGGACGGCGGACAGGCCATGGGGGCGCGGCGAGGTCAACCTAGGAAAGCTGAGCGAGCCATAAGCTGACCACGACGGTCGTTTGAGAGCTGTTGACGGAAGGGTCGCCACCGCAGACCTTGGGCGTGTCGCCGCTGGGGAATGTTAATGCTGGAATTGCTGTTTGCCGCCGCCGTGCTCGCCGCCCCGGCTACCCAGGATGAGCCGCCATGCGAGGCCTATGACAGCGACGAGCTGAGCATCGGCGTCGCCATCGCGCCCGGACGCCCCGGAGGCGAGATCGCGATTCACGCCAACGATGGCCTGCACGGCATGATCGCGGTGCCGCTGAAATGTTTCAGCCGCTGGACCTCCTCCGCCCCCGCCGTGACCGTCGTGCCCGAGCGCGGACAGGTCGTCATCGGGCGACAGGCGACCCCCGGTGAGGATGTGGAGATCAGCGCGACGCTGGGCTCCCGGACCGTGCGAACCCGGTTCCGCATCGCGCCCGCCGAGGGGCCCGTGCTGACGGGCTTCTGGTCGCAGGCCTCGGTCGATTGCGGCGGGCCGGTCCCGCGCGATCCCCTGCGCGAACTCCGGTTCAACAGCGACGGCCGCTTCGCCGTCACCTTCGTACCATTCGAGGTCCGCCAGGACTACTGGGGCTCGGTCGAGTTCGATCCGGCGGCCGGGCTCATCGCCTTCGCCGTCGAGCGCGGCAACACCGTACCCGCCGGTCTGATGTTGAAGGGACGCGCACGCGTCGAGGATGACGGCGGGCTGGCGATGGATGGCGTCTATTTCGGCGGACTGGACGTCGCGCCCCCGGCCGAAGGCTGCCGGTACGTGTTCCGGAAGCGCTAGGGCTTTTCCCGGCGCGGCAAGCCCCCTACACCAACGGCATGCCAAAGCTGACGTCCGCCATCGACCCGCACAGCCCCGCCTTCAAGGCGCTGGACGCCCACAACCGGGCGCTCCGTGACGAACTGCACGAAAAGGTGGCGAAGGCCGCCCGCGGCGGCTCGGACGCCAGCCGCGACCGCCACGTCTCGCGCGGCAAGCTGCTGCCCCGTGACCGGGTCGAGCGGCTGCTGGATCCCGGTTCGCCCTTCCTCGAGATCGGTCAGCTGGCCGCCAACGGCATGTATGGCGACGCGAAGGACCCCGACGGCGCTCCGGGCGCCGGCATGATCTGCGGCATCGGCCGGGTCTCGGGCCGCGAGGTCATGATCGTCGCCAACGATCCGACGGTGAAGGGCGGCGCCTACTTCCCCCTGACCGTGAAGAAGCACCTGCGGGCTCAGGAGATCGCCGAACAGAACCGCCTGCCCTGCGTCTATCTGGTCGATTCCGGCGGGGCCAACCTGCCGCACCAGGCCGAGGTCTTCCCCGACCGCGATCATTTCGGCCGCATCTTCTTCAACCAGGCCAACATGTCGGCCCAAGGCATCGCGCAGATCGCCTGTGTGATGGGCAGCTGCACCGCCGGCGGCGCCTATGTGCCGGCGATGAGCGACGAATCGGTGATCGTCCGCGACCAGGGCACGATCTTTCTCGCCGGTCCGCCTTTGGTCAAAGCCGCGACCGGCGAGGAGATCAGCGCCGAGGACCTCGGC
>JALYPS010000124.1 GCA_030856285.1 Pseudomonadota bacterium | reverse complement strand
GGCGGCGGCCCGACGGAGGCTGGGTCGCGCGCACCGCCGCACCCGAGCGCCCCGACACCCCGGAGCCGGGTCGGCCCGGTCGGGTTGAGGGAAGTCTGGCCGTGATGGAGGATGACGGCCGCTCCGTGCGGCGAAGGGCCAATCTGGGGCAGTCGGCCGTGGCCTGGCTGGCGCAGCGCAAGACCGCCGATGGACGGCCGTGGCTGGAACCCGCCCAGGTCGCCGCCGCAGCACGCCTGGGCCTCGACGCCGAATTGGCGGCGCGCGGCCCGTCGCTCACCTTGCGCTGGGACGCCCTGCCTCGAGCCGGCGGTGGATCCGCGATCCGGGCCGATCCGGGCGATCCCGCCATGGCCGCGGCGCGACGGGTCGAAGCCGCCCTCGCCGCCTGCGGAACCGCCCGGCCCATGGTCGAGGCCATCTGCATCCGAACCTCGGCCCTGCAGGCGGCCGAACGCGACCTCGGTCTGCGCCGCCGCGAGGGAAAAACCTTGCTGCACATCGGCCTGGCCGCCCTGGCGGTCCATTATCGCATCGGCTGACGCGCCGGATGCGCGACGGAAGCACGGCGGGCGTACGTTACAGGCTCGTAACTTTTTCCCGCCGTGATTCAGCCGTAGGAGGAGGTTGATAGCGCGCTCCTCCGGGGCGCGTTATCGCGTTGAGATGACGGGCTCCCACAGCCGTCGAGTTCGGGGATGACGGTGAAGTCAGTCGTAGTATCCAGCCTGGTCACCGGAGTTTTGGCCATGGCGGCCCCGGTCGCCGCCCAGGAGGCGGTGCCTGCCGGCCTGTTGACCGATGTGTGTCTGCCCTACGCCAACCGCGCCCAGACTTTCGAACGGTCGATCCACGCCGCCCGGGCGCTTGAGTTCCGCCGCCCCGTCACCGATACCGCGCCGCTTGAAGAGTGGGCCTCGGAGGTCACCCTGGTGTCCAGGGACGGCGTGTGGCGCGTGCAGATCGAGGAAGGCACTGTCGAGCGCAACGAGCGCCAGGCCTATGAGGCCAGCTGCACCATTTCGTCCAGCCGGGCCAGCGCTCGCGAACTGGCCGATCTCGGCCGGCGCGCCTTCCGCAACCCCCGCTACTGGAGCACCCCGTCAGACAACGCCTGGCGCTGGGATCGCCACAGCTCCTCCCCCGAGGAATACGGTCTGGCGGTCGAGGTGTCCGAACAACCCGGCGAGCGTCCGACCATGACGGTCCGGGGCTCCTACTACTGAAAGCCTGCTTTCAGGACGCCCCGGCGGCATCCCTGATCCGCCCGACCATGGCGTTCAGGCCGTTGGCGCGCTGACGCGTCAGGGCGGACGGCAGACCCAGACGATCGAGCGCCGCGCGCGCGTCGAAAGCCAGGATCTCGGCCGGCGTCCGACCCGAATAGAGTCTCAGCAGCAGGGCGATGTTTCCCTTGGACAAGGCGCTGTCGCTGTCGGCGGCGAACACGAGACCATCCGCCTCGCGACGCACGGCCAACCAGACCTGGGCGGCGCAGCCTGGCACCTTGTGAGCCTCGGTGCGATCCGCGTCCGGCAAGGGCGCCAGACCCTTGCCAAGTTCGATGACGTATTCGATCCGGCCTTCCCAGTCGCCGAGCAGGTCGAACTCGTCGACCAGTTCGGCGAGGACGTCGTCGATGGAGGGGCCGTCGGTCATGGTCGCCAGATAGGCCGGACCGGCGTTAACGACAACCGCCTGTCCTTTCCCCTGAAATCCTCCCGGCCAGCCTTGTCGCCAGTCGCCTGGAACGCGTGCGGGCTTTGGACGACTCACCCGGAAGGCTAGGCTGAAAAGGCCGGCGGCGTCCTGTCCGGCCCGCCCCAACCCGCTCTTGATCCAGTCCGCCCGCCCTGACCCGAAGCCCCTGCCCGACGCTCCGGCGAGCGATCGTCCCTCGCTGGCTGCGTGGCATGCTGGCTGGGCGGTGGCGGCGGCCCTCCTGGCGCTGGGCGGACGCTGGATCGGCGGCATCGACGGCCCGTTGTTCTATGGCGTCCTCGCCATGGTGGTGCCCGGCCTGAGCGGTTTGGGCCTGCTACGGCGCGACGGCGGTCCGGAGCGGATGACCCAGCTCGGCATCTGGAGCCTCGCCGCCTTGCTGACGGCGGCCCTGTCAGGGGGTCTGACCGGCCCTCTGAGCGGCTTTGTCTTTCTTCCGCTGGCTGCGGGGATCGCTCTCGGCGGCCCGCGACCGGTGCAGGTCGGCGCCCTGGCGGTCGGCGTGGCGGCGCTGACCGGCCTGTTTTCGGCCTGGATCAGCCCCGGACCGCACCTGCCCGGTCTGGCGGCCATTTCGGCCCTGCTGACCGCGGCCGCCGCCGCCTTGGCAGTGCGCCTGTCGTGGCGGCAGAGAGAGGCCCGGCTGACCACAGCCGAAGCCGAGACGGCCCGGATGGAGACCTTGCTGGCCGCCCAGCCCGGACTGACCCTCGTGCTCGAGCCTTCGGGACGGGTCCTCGCCGCTTACGGCGCCCCCCCGGTCTCGCTGCCGGTCGATCCCCTGTTCGAGAGCGGTCTGGTGGCGGCAGTGCATGCGCCGGACCGGCCCCGGCTTCTCGACGCCATCGAACGCGCCATGAGGGGACAGGACGGCGCCGCCCTGTTCGCGCCACGGATGGCGCTGGACCGCCGGGT
>JALYPS010000099.1 GCA_030856285.1 Pseudomonadota bacterium | reverse complement strand
GTGCTGGCGCGAACCCTCGGCCTGCACCCCGTGCGCTTCGCCCGACTGTTCCGCGAGGCCTTCGCCCAGTCGCCGACCGCGGCCCGCCAGAACCGTCGCGCGGCACAAGCTGTCGACCGGCTCATCCGCACCCGAACGCCTCTGGCCGAGATCGCGGCGGCCGAGGGCTTTGCCGATCAGGCCCATCTCAGCCGCGCCATCAACCAGACGACAGGCTGGAGCCCGGGGCGACTGCGGCGACTCTTCGCCGGAACCTGACCCGCGCCGTTCCATCTGTTCAAGACGCCCGGCGCCGTGTCGTGGGACAGGCGGGGGTCGCGCCAAAAAGAGAGCCGCCCATGACCGACCTGTTCCGCCTCGCCGCCCTCGCCGTTGCCGCCGTCATCCTGGCGCCCCAACCCGCTTCCGCGGGGCCCGACGCAGCGCGCTTCCGGGCGGACGCCGACGCCTTCATCCGGCGAGCCATGGATCAGGCCGGTGTGGTTCCGGGCCTGTCGATCGCCGTGGTCGATGGCGAGGACGTGGTGCTGACTGCAGGCTATGGCGTCGCAGACATCGAAACCGGCGCGCCGGTCAGCGCTGACACCCGGTTTTACATTGCGTCCTCGACCAAGTCCTTCACGGCCCTGGCGGTGGCGACGATGGCCTCGCGGGGCGAGGTGGATCTCGAGGCGCCGCTAACGACCTGGTCGAACGTCCCCGGCGCGCCGGCGGACCTGTTTGCAAACGTCAGCCTGACTGACCTGCTCAGTCACCGGTCGGGCCTGGACAATTCGCCCATTTCGTTTCGCGCCGCCTTCTCGGGCGACCATACGCCGGGGGTGATGCAGCGCCTGATCGCCGCGACCATGTCCCGACCCGATACGCCGCACGGAACCTTTCGATATTCGAACGCCGGCTACAATATCGCCACCACCTTGCTGGAAGCCCGCGACGGCCGCGATTGGCGCGTTCTGGTGCGCGAACAGGTGCTGGATCCGCTCGGCATGGCCGATACGACAGGGTGGTTGTCCGAGGCCCGCGCCGCCGGAGCCGTCATCGCCGCCGGCCACCTCGGCCACTCTGCGGACGGACCGGTGCGCAGCCCGCTGCAGAAGGTAGACGCCACCATGCAGTCGGCGGGTGGTCTGGTCTCGACAGCGGACGACATGGCCCGGTGGCTCGAGGTCCAGATCAACGACGGCGTCCTTGACGGGCGTCGGGTGTTTCCTGAGGGCCTTGTCGCGTCCACCCACCGGCCGCTGGCGACGAATGAATCGACTTTCGGACCCTACAGGCGTCAATCCTACGGCCTCGGATGGCAGATCGGCCGCTACGGTGATGATGTCCTGATCCACCATTTCGGCAATTTCGCGGGCTCTCGCGCCCACGTCTCCTTCATGCCCGCGCGCCGGATCGGCGTGGTCGTCATGGTCAATGAGGACGTGGTGGCGGGCGGTCTTGCGGATCTCGTCGCCAACTATGTCTACGATTGGCATGCCGGTCGCCCGGACCTTGAGGCGGCCTATGACACGGCCCTCAGCGCCCTGGTCGACCGCCGCGATCAGGTGCGCGCCGCGATCGCCCGGCAGCGGGCCGAGCGCGCCGCCCGTCCTTGGACGCTGTCCCGACCGAACTCCGCCTATGTCGGGACCTATGAGAATCCGCGGCTGGGGTCGATTGAAGTCGCCGAACGGGATGGAGCGATGTTGATATCCGGCGGCGTTCTGGAGGCCGTGGCGGAGGCTTTCACCCAGCCTGAATCCATCCGCGTCGAACTTGTGCCGATGCAGGGGCAGCCTGTCCAGTTCGGCGGCGACGGCGATGCGCCCGACCGACTGGTTTTTATGGAGGAGACATTTCTTCGGCGCTGACGGCCTCAGGCATAGTTGAAGCTCACCGATATCCGCTCGCTCCTCGCGGCGTTCGGCGGCACCTCGTGGCGCAGCCAGCTTTCCCACATCAGCACCGTGCCGGCGGCCGGGGCCAGATAGACAAAGGGCCGCTCGGCCTCGGGGGCGTCGGCGTGAACGCCCGGGCGGGCCATCATCATGGGCAGGCGCGGGTCTTCCAGCTTCAGGGCCGAGGCGCCGTCGGGGACCTCGACATAGACGGTGCCGCTGAGGAAGGCGTGCGGATGGATGTGGCCCGTGTGACCGCCGCCGGGCTTGAGGATGTTGACCCACAGGCTGTCCAGCCGGGGCTTGCGCGCCAGATCGAAATTCAGCGCCGCTGCATAGGCCTGGGCGTGCCGGTCGAGATGCCGTTTCAGCTCGGCGAACTCGGGCATCCGCTGCGGCAGGTCGGTCAGGGAGCCGTAGGAGGTGTAGCCGCGATAGCCGTGCTCGCGGCACCATGTCCGCCCGGCGTGATCCTCGACCGCCAACATCTGGCAGGCCTCGGCCAAGCCGGCGTTGAAGGCCGCGAAGCCGGGCGAGGCGGCCAGCGAGGCCTCATAGACCTGGGTGACGAAGAGGGGGCGCAGGGACATGGGGCAGGCTTAGCGCAAGCGACGGGCGATCAGAACCCCAGCCCGGCTTCGCCCCTCAGCACCGCCTCCGCCTCCGCCGTATGCTTCGCCCCCGACCGGTCGTGCAGCACCAGCGGCGGCAACAACCTCAGCGGCGCCTTGCCGGTCTTGATCGCCTGAACCAGAACCCGTTTGGCCGGCTCGTCCGCATAGGGATGCACACCCCGCACCGCGAACGATCCCGCCGTCTCGCCCAGCAGGGCCAGCAGGTCGGCCAGCCGGTCCGCGCGGTGGATGACCAGGATCCGCCCGCCCTCGCGCACGGACTTCAGCAGAAACGCCGTCCAGGCCTTCAACCCGTCATCGGCCATCCAGGCCCCGCGCTTGCCCTCCGCCGGGGCCCGCAAGGCGCCCGGGTCGTCGAAGAAGGGCGGATTGCTGACCGCCCAGTCGAACGGCGGCAGGTCCAGCGCCCGGAAGCCCGCCGCGACGTCACCCTCGACGATCCGCGCCTCCGTCCCGTTCAGCGCCGCATTCTCCCGCGCCAGCGCCGCCATGGACGGGTCGCGCTCCAGCCCGGTCAGGGCCGCGTCGGGACGCCGCGCGGCGATCTGCATCAGCACCGCGCCCGCGCCGCAGCCGGCCTCGATCACCCGCTCGCCCGGCCCGGCATCCACAGCCGCCGCCAGCAGGGCCGCATCCATGCCGGCGCGGTATCCCTTGGTCGGCTGACGCAGCCGGACACGCCCGCCCAGCAGGGCGTTCTCGACGGTGGAGCCTTCAAATTGAGGGAACGGTGCGACGGTCACGCGGCTTGACCCTTCATGGAGCGATCACCATTGTGCGCCGCGTCGTCGCCGGGCAAGGCGGCGGCTGGATTTTCGGGCGTGATTCTCCCCCGCGCCGCCGTTTCTATGAGTTTCCCGTTGGACGCTGTCACCGTTGCCGAGCCCCGCTCGAAGGGCGATGTCGAGCCGCTCGTGCGGCTGGCGGCCCGCGACATGGCGACTGTCGACGCCCTGATCCTCGACCGGATGCAATCCCGAGTGCCGGTCATCCCCCTGCTGGCCGAGCATCTGATCTCCGCCGGCGGCAAGCGGCTGAGGCCCCTGCTGACCCTGGCCGCGGCTCGCGCCTCCGGCGCGACCGGCGAAATCGCCGCCCCGGTCAAACTGGCCGCGGCGGTCGAGTTCATCCACACCGCCACCCTGCTGCACGACGATGTGGTCGACAGCTCCAACCTGCGGCGAGGCAAGGTCGCGGCCCATCTGATCTGGGGCGCCCCGTCCAGCGTTCTGGTCGGCGACTTCCTGTTCGCCCGTGCCTTTGAACTGATGGTCGAGACCGGCCAGATGCGGGCCTTGGGCATCCTCGCCCGCGCCTCCAGCGTCATCTCCGAGGGCGAGGTGCTGCAACTGACCCGCGCCCACGACCTGAATCTCGATCAGGACACCTATCTGCAGATCATCTCGGCCAAGACCGCCGAACTGTTCGCCGCCGCCGCCGAAGCGGGCGCGGTGGGGGCAGGGGCGGATGAAACGGCCGTCGAAGCCCTGCGCGCCTATGGCCTGAACCTCGGGCTGGCCTTCCAGCTGGCCGACGACGCCCTCGACTACGGCGGCACGTCCGAGGTGCTGGGCAAGAACGCCGGCGACGACTTCCGCGAGGGCAAGGTGACCATGCCCCTGCTACTGGCCTGCGCCCGCACCCGCGGCCGCGAGGACGCCTTCTGGGAGCGCACCATCACCCAGGGTCAGCGCACCGAGGACGATTTCCGCCGGGCCCGCGAACTGGTCCTGGGCACGGGCGCCGTCAG
Source organism: Pseudomonadota bacterium (assembly GCA_030856285.1). Lineage (GTDB taxonomy): Bacteria > Pseudomonadota > Alphaproteobacteria > Caulobacterales > Caulobacteraceae > Brevundimonas. The sequence continues at coordinate 999 of JALYPS010000099.1, read as the reverse complement.
CGCCACCCTCGACACCGCCTGGGAATACGCCGACGTCGCCAAGGCGGCCCTTCAGGCGCTTCCGGCCGGCGACTGGCGCGAGGCGCTGGAACAGCTGGCGGATTTCGCGGTCAGCCGCGCGTCCTGATCAGCGCAGACCCGCGCAGAACCGCTGGATCCGGCGGCAGCCTTCCTCAAGCACGCTCTCCGACGTCGCATAGCTGATGCGGAAATAGGGGCTCAGGCCGAAGGCCGAGCCCTGCACCACAGCCACCCCTTCGGCGTTCAGCAGTTCGGTCGCGAACGCATCGTCGCTGCCGATCGTCACGCCGCCGTCGGTCGTCTTGCCGATCAGCCCCTCGATCGACGGATAGACATAGAAGGCGCCTTCCGGCGTGGCGCAGCGGATGCCGGTCGCCTGGTTGAGCATCGACACCACCAGGTCGCGGCGCGCCTCGAAATGGGTGGCCCGTTCGGCGATGAAGTCCTGCGGCCCGTTCAGCGCCTCGACCGCCGCCCACTGGCTGACCGACGACGGATTGGACGTCGTCTGCCCCGCCACCTTGCGCATCAGATCGATCAGCGGCTTGGGCCCGCCGCCGTAGCCGATGCGCCAGCCGGTCATCGCATAGGCCTTGGAGACGCCGTTCATGGTGAGCGTGCGCTCATGGAGGCGCGGCTCGACCTGCGCCATCGTGGCAAAGGGCTCGTCGGTGTAGAGCAGGTGCTCGTACATGTCGTCGGTCAGCACCCAGACGTGCGGGTGCTTTACGAGGACATCGGTGAGCGCCTTGATCTCGTCGTGCGTGTAAGCCGCACCCGAGGGATTCGATGGCGAGTTGAAGATCAGCCACTTGGTCTTCGGCGTGATCGCCTTCTCCAACGCCTCGGCGGTCATCTTGAAGCCCGTTTCCATGGTGGTCACCACCGGAACCGGCGTGCCGCCGGCGAACAGCACGATGTCCGGATAGCTGACCCAATACGGCGCCGGGATGATGACCTCGTCGCCCGGGTTGATGG
>JALYPS010000096.1 GCA_030856285.1 Pseudomonadota bacterium | reverse complement strand
ATTCAGAGCCCAATAAGGACCCCGTTTCCGGGGTGATCGGCTTCCAAAAGGGGCTCTGAATCAATCTCGATGCATGCGTCTATGAGGCTGGGAGCAGACGGGCTCTGAGGAGGTCGAGGTTGGCGCGGCCGTACATCTGTCGCTTGACGAGCTTCAGCTTCGTGATCTGGCCTTCCGTCTGACCGTTGGACCATGGCTCGACGATCGCGGCAGAGATTGCTGCCTTGTCCGCCGCCACGCCCTTCGCGAAACTGCTGATCAGGCTTTTGGCCGCCGCTTCGATCCACGGATCGAGGCCGCCGGCGTCCTTGCCGCGGATCATGCGGTGGAAGCGGTCCACGAAATCGCGCGCCTCGACAAGGGCGGGAACGGCGTTCTCAACGGTGGCGACAATCGTCCGATCCGCCCGCGACAGCAGGTCGGGGCTCGTTGTGAGCATACGCGCGAGGGCACGGGCGCTCGGAGATCGGCGCGGGCCAACGCTCGTCTCGTCGCGGCGACGCCGGGTCGCCCATTCCGCGACGACGCGCAGCGATCCGGAGAAACCGCGGCCCCGCAGCCGTCGCCACAACTCCGCGCCATTGCGGCAGTCGCCAGCCCATTCGGCGTCGAGCCGATCAAGCCAGGGCTGGAGCGAGCTCGCCCGAGGACGAAACGGCTCGGCGCGGCCGCCGCGGACGACCTCGCGCACCACCTTCCGGGCGCGGCCGGTGCGACGGACGATCTCCCTGATGGCGACGCCGTCCTTGTGCAGCGCCAGCACAGCCGCATTGGCCTCCGCCCGACGCCGCCACCCCTCATGCTGGAGGCGTTCGGCCGCCGTCAGGACCGACGGATCGACCGCGCCCTGACCGAGGACCGCGCGCACGGCGCCCATCTGGCGCCGCACGGCGGACAGGAAAGCGGCGCTGGCGTTTTCAAAGAGATGCCACCGATCCGCGACCTGCACCGCTTCCGGACGCCCTTGCGTCGCCGCCGCGCCGTAGCTGCCGCCGCGATCCCGCGCGACGATCTCGATCGACGGCCGCGCCGCCAGCCATGCCGCGACCGTGGCGGGCTCCCGGTCCGGCAGGAGATCGATCACGCGCCGCTGCTCCAGATCGCAGATCAGCGTGCCGTAGCGATGTCCCTTGCGCCACGCCCAGTCGTCGATGCCGACGATCTTCGGCGCTTCCCGCGGGACCACCGCCCGCCGCCGGACGGTGCGCAGCAGCGTATCCTTGCTGACCGGCAGCAACAGCCGGCGCGCCATCCTCTGCCCCGGCCGCCCGCCGAGCGCCCGGCCGAGATGCTGCACGATCCCGTCCAGCCGCTCGGTGCGACGGGCGAAGGTCCGGGCGACCGACGGCTCCAGCCGCTCGGCGAAGATCCGGCGGGCGCAGTGATGGTCCGCGCATTGGAAACGCCTCACACGAACGCAGATCACGACGCGCCGCCCATGCGCGGGCAGGTCGGCCAACTGCCGATCATACCGGCTGCGCACAGTCCTCGATACTGAACCGCATGAAGGACATGCCGCGTCGTTCTCGTGCACGCGGGCGAAAACTCTCACCGCCTCGGTCGTCCTTTCGATCCGCTCAACCACCAATCCAGCCGGCGCAATCTCACGCCCGCATCCATCTTCCGCCATCGACGCGCCCCCTCAAAGACGCCGCCAAAAGACCGATCAGGCACAAAAACGGGAAGAGTGCATCGAAAGTGAGTCAGAGCCCCTTTTGGAAGCCGATCACCCCGGAAACGAGGTCCTTATTGCGCGCCTCTCCACACACCGCCGGGCGCCAGGATCTCTGGGCTGCTGGCCTGCGCCGACACTTCTCATCCCGGGTTCTCGCCGGCTTCGAATGCGGCTTTCTCGGCCGGAACGGCCACGACCTGCTCTGCACGACCGGACATCTACCGGAGCGGCGAATGGCGACGCACTACGCCCTCGCGGCGGCGCACGGGCTCACGGCCGTCCGCGACGGGTTGCCCTTCCGCTACGATCCCCGTCCACGGCTCGAGGCGGCGGCGCGAGCCGGCATCGAAGCGATCTGGGACCTCAGCCACTTCGATCCGACGCCCGATCCGGCAGGCCACGCCCGCGCCGTTGCGGCTGCCTCGGACACCGCCCGACCGCTTTGGCTTTGCCCCGTCAACGAGCCCTCGCGCTATCCGGCTCTGGCCGGCATGCCC
>JALYPS010000254.1 GCA_030856285.1 Pseudomonadota bacterium | reverse complement strand
CCGGTGGCGGCGAACACGGCCACGCCGGCGAAGTCGAGCGCGCCCAGCACGGTCTCGGGATCGGTCAGGGCGGGATCGACGATCGGTGTCACGATGGCAGTGTCTCCAGCACGACTTCGCCGCGCTTGACCGCTCCATACCATCCCCACAGCAGATGCGCCGCCACGCTGCGATGAGGCCGCCAGATTTCGGCGCGTGCCCAGGCCTGTTTCCCGGTCGGCCGCAGGGCCGCGCCGTCGGTCCAGCGGATGGCCTCCTGCAGGGCGATGTCGCCGCCGGGAAAGACGTCCTGCCGTCCCTCGCAGAACATCAGGAAGGTCTCGGCGGTCCATTTGCCGACACCCTTGATGGCGACCAGCCGCGCGATCGCCTCCTCGTCCGACAACCGCTCCAGATGGTCGAAATCGATCCGGCCCTCGACCTGGGCCAGGGCGATCTCATGGCCGTATTTCGCCTTCTGGCCGGACAGGCCGAAGGTGCGCAGTCGCTCAAGGTCGCACGCCAGCACGGCCTGTGGCGTGACCTCGCCGTCGAGACCCTCGACCACCCGCTTCCAGATGGCTGCGGCCGCCGCGACCGAGACCTGCTGATCCACAATCATGCGGAACAGGCCTTCATAGCCGCCGGGTCGCCACCGCCACTCGAACGCCGGCGTCTGGGCGTTGGCGCGCGCGAGCGCGGGGTCGAGAAGTACCAGTGCTTCGCGCACGGCGGCGATCTGGGTGGGAGTCGGCGTAATGGGCATGCGCTCTCATCGACAGGGGCGGGCGCCCGTTTTGGCCATTCGGCATGACCACTCTGGACGAACTTCTGCATCCGATCACGCGCGACCGGTTCGACGCGGACTACAACGACCGAAAACCGCTGCACATCCCGGCGGACGGAGCGGCGCCCAAGCGATCCCTCCTGAACTGGAAAGGATTCAACGCCCTGCTGGACCAGAGCTCGGTCTGGACCGCGCAGAACCTGAAAATGGTCTTCAACGGCCAGCCCATCCCGCCAGAGCAGTATTGCATTGAGACCCAGTCACAGTCGGGGCCGGCGGTGAGGCCGTCACCGGCCAAGGTTCAGACCTTGCTGGCGATGGGAGCCAGCATCATCGCCGGCGACGTCCAGAACCTGACCCCCGAACTGCGCGACCTCTCGCATCGATTGGCCCGGGAGTTCGCGGGGCTGGTCGGGGCCAACATCTATTGTTCCTTCGGCGGGGTGCAGGCGTTCGACACCCATTTCGACCTGCACCATGTGTTCGCCGTCCAGCTCGAAGGCGAGAAAACCTGGCGGCTGTACGAGAACCGCGCCGAAACGCCGGTGGGCTTTCCCCTTGATGACGCCGAAATCCGACCGTGGTTCGCGGAAACCCGCGGGAAGGTGATGACCGAGGTGCGGATGCGGCCGGGCGATGTCCTGTACCTGCCCCGCGGCTGGTATCACGACGCCATAACCACCGAAGGCGCGTCGCTGCATGTGACATTCTCGGTGACCCCGCTTTACGGGCGAATTCTGTTCCGGCTGCTCGAATCGGCGGCGATGCAGGACCCGGCGTTTCGGGAATGGCTCCCGCCTGGAGACACCGACGGCGACCGGCTCGGCAAGCAGCTTGCGGATCTCGGCCGGCGGCTGGCCGATCTGTCAGCCCTCCCCGCCTTCCGGGACGAGGTGCTGATGGCCCAAGAGCGCCTCGTTCCCCGCTCGGCGCCCTATGCCTTGCCGGAACGTCGGACCCTGACCCTGTTCCGACCCACCGGCCTGACCCCGCCCCGTGTGGCGGGTCCGGCGCGGGTCGCGATCGAATGGGCGCTGGGTCAGCCGCAATTCGCGCTTGAAGATATCATCGCCCAGTTCGACTTCGTCTCCGACCCGGCGCTGAAAGAGGCCTTCGAGACCGCCATCCGCCTCGGCGTCTTCAAGCGGCTCTGAACGCTCGCCGAATCGACAGCGGGAGGCAGCCGTCATACTTGTTCGGCCATGCATAGCCTGGACGACCTTCTTCACCCGATCTCACCCGAAGAGTTCCGCGCCGAATATGTCGGCTGCAAGCCTTTGCACATTCCGGCCGGGGGCGAAGGCCGCAAGGGCGAGGTTCTGACCTGGGCGGCTTTCAACGGTTTGCTGGGCCAGAACACGCTGTGGACATCGGCCAATCTTCGCCTGATGCGGAACTATGTCGCCGTGCCGCCGGATCAGTATTGCGACCCCGTCCCGTCACCCCACGGCGAGCTGTTGCGGCCCTGGCCGCCGAAGGTGGAGGTCTTCCTGTCGGCGGGCGCCAGCCTGATCGCCAACGACATAATGCGCGCGCATGAGCCGTTGACACGCGTCGGGGAGATCCTGGCGCGAACGTTTGCGGCCAATATCGGCGCCAACATCTATTGCTCGTTCCAGGGCGTGCAGGCCTTTGGCACCCATTTCGACCACCACGACGTCGTGGTCATCCAGACTGAAGGAAGCAAGGTCTGGAACCTGTACGAAAACCGGAATGACAATCCGGTCGAGGCTCTGGTCGATGACGCCAATACGCGCCGCTGGTTCGAGCAAACCCGCGGTCCGTTGATGAGCAAGGTGACGATGCAGGCCGGCGACGTCCTGTATCTGCCGCGCGGCTGGTATCATGACGCTCTGGCGACCGACGGCCCGTCCCTGCACGTGACCTTTGCGATCACGCCGCTGCATGGCCGGGACCTGATGTCAGTGCTGGCGCTTGAGGCGAAGAAGGATCCCGCCTATCGCGCCTATGCGCCGCCGGCGTCCCAGGACGGCGGCGCGGCGCTGGCCGAACACCTGGCCGCCTATGGGCGAATATTGGCCCGGATCGCGGCATCGCCCGGGTTCGCCGAGGAGGTGGCCATGGCTCAGGAACGGATCGTGCCCCGGCCGGCGTCCTTCACCCTGCCGGAGCGCAAGCCGGTCACCCTGTATCGTACGGCAGGGCGCGCCTTCCCTGCCTGCTCAGCAGGGATGCGGACGATCTATGACTGGGCCATAGAGGAGCGGCAGTTCGCGCTCGAGGACCTGCTGGCCCATTTCCAGGCGCCGTCCGAGGCCGACATTCTGGCCGGGGTCGCGGCGGCCGAACAGGCGGGCGCGCTGCAACGGGTCTGAGCCGCTGGCGCATCGACAGGGCGCGGAGGCGGCCTTAAACCTCGGCTCATGCGCACCCTCCAAGAGATCCTGCATCCGGTCACGCCCGCGCAATTCCATGCGGAGTCCGAAGGACGGCAGCCGCTCCATATCCCGGCGCCCGCCGGTTCGGGCAAGCGCGGGCTGCTGACCTGGGACGCCTTCAACGGCCTGCTCAACCAGAGCAATTTCTGGACCTCCGAACGCCTTCAACTGATGCGCCACGACGCCGCGGTGCCGCCGGAGCAATACTGCCAGCGGAAACGGACTCCGGAGGGGCATGTCTGGCGGCCGTCGCCCGCGATGGTCGAGATCTTTCTGTCGGCGGGCGCGAGCATTCTCGCCAATGACGTCATGACCCTGCATTCGCCCATCACCCATGCGGGCGTGGCCTTGGGGGAAGCTCTCGCGGCCGAGGTCGGGGCCAGCGTCTTCTGTTCGTTCAAGGGCGGCCGTGCCGTGGCGACCCACTACGACGTTCACGAGGTCTTCGCCGTCCAGACTGAGGGCGAGAAGGTGTGGAACCTCTACGAAGGCCGGGTGACTGATCCTGTCGGCTATCCCCCCGGCATGACCCAGGCTGATTTCGACCGGGATCGCGGCCGGCTGGTTTCGACCATCACCATGAAGCCCGGCGACGTGCTGTACATGCCGCGCGGCGTCTACCACGACACCGTGACGCCGGATCAGCCCTCGCTGCATGTCTCCTTCACCGTCATGCCCTTGGCTGGCCGAAGCATACTGGCCCTGCTCGACGGCCCGGCCCTGCAGGACGCCGCCTTCCGCGCCTGGCTGCCCGCCGCCGACGCCGAGGGCGGCGCGCTGCTTCAGACGCGGCTGACCGAACTGGCCGGACGCCTCGCCGAAATCGTCGCCTCCCCGGCCTTCCGAGATGAGGTCGCCTTGCTCCAGCGTCGTCTGATGCCTCGCGCGCCTGACTTCAGCCTGCCCGTCCGCAAGCCGACGACCCTGTATCGCACCACCGGCCGCGCCTTCCCCGATCTGGGCCCGATGGCGCGCCGCGTCTTCGACTGGATGATTGAGGAAAGGCAATTCGCGGTCGAGGATCTGGTCGCGGACATGGACTCCCTGTCCGAAACCGCCGTTCGCGACGCCGTGGCCGGGGCCGAACAGGCCGGCGCCGTCCAGCGGGTCTGAGCGCCGCCGTGGCTTTCGTCACCCGTTTCGCTCCCTCTCCGACCGGCCG
>JALYPS010000071.1 GCA_030856285.1 Pseudomonadota bacterium | reverse complement strand
GGCGCGCCCTGCGTCAGGCGCTGCATCCCCTCGTCGCCAATGCGGTCAAATTCACCGAACGGGGCGAGGTCGTGGTTCGTCTGGATCGCTCCGGCGACGGCGTCTGCATCCGGGTCTCGGACACGGGCCGCGGCATCGAGCCGTCATTTCTGCCGGATCTGTTCGAAGCCTTCGCCCAGGGCGACGCCTCGATCCGCCGCGATCATTCGGGCGCGGGCCTCGGCCTGGCTCTGGCCGCGCGCCAAGTCCGTCGGATGGGCGGGCGCATAGACGTCGACAGCCGTCTCGGCGAGGGCTCGACCTTCATCCTGGACGTGCCCTTCGAACGCGCCGCCGACGCCGTCGAGGACGTCCGTCCGGTTGAGGAAGCCGCGCCCCCGGTCGAAAATCCCGGCCGGGTTCCGTGCGTGCTGGTCGTCGACGATCACCCGGTCAACCGCGAGGTCGCCCGCATCATGCTGGAAGCCTTCGGCTGCGAAGTGGTGGAAGTCTGTGACGGCCTGCAGGCGCTCGAAGCCGTGGCGAAACAGCCCTTTGATCTGGTGCTGATGGATGTGCGGATGCCGAACATGGACGGGCTCGAGGCCACGCGCCGGATTCGGGGCATGCCGGATACGGGCGAGGGTCTGTCCATCGTGGCCATGACCGCCGACGCCATGCCCGAGGATGTGAGCCGTTGCCTCGCCGCCGGCATGAACGCTCACATGCCCAAGCCGATCAACCAGGCCGGCCTGCTGTCGATGGTGAACCGGGCCCTGACCGGCGACCTGCCGGCCGCCCGCGTGACCCTCGAGGCCGAGGCGGCCTGACCTCGGTCCTAGCTGCTGTAGCGCCCCACGAGCGGAAACCGCTCGGCCCAGAAGGCTGTCAGTTCGGGCAGGGCGTCGACCCGCCGCATGACCTCGCCCATGCGGGGAGCGACCTCATGGAATCGCCTGCGATGCGGCGTCCAGCGGCTGGCGACCGAGACATAGAGGTCCAGCACTGTTAGCTCTGCGCCAAGAAGGAAACGCCCCGGCGTGATCTGGCTTTCCATCGCCGCCCAGCATTCGGCGACGCGTTCGGCGGTGCGGATCTTGATCATCTCCTGGGCGGCGGGGTCGTCGCCGGCCAGGCGTGACGGCTCGTCCCGCACCCAGAACATCGAATAGACCGCCGCCGGGACAAAGGTCATCCAGCGCAGGAACTGCGCCCGCCGCGGGTCGGACGGCTCCGGCGCCAGGGCCGCCTCGGGATGCTGTTCGGCCAACCAGATCAGGATGGCGGCGCTCTCGGTGATGGTCTCGCCGTCTGGCGTGATCAGGGCCGGAATTTGCCGCATCGGATTGACCGGGGCGACCTTGTCGCGCTCGGCGTCACCCTCCCAGGTGACAGCCTCGATCACGGTGTAGGGGGCGCCGATCAGGGTCAGGGCCGCCTCGACCGGGACCGAGCCCGATCCCCGGGCTCCATAGAGGGTGTAGGTCATGTCAATCTCCTCCCCGGTCTATGTGCCCCTGAACGCCTGAACAGGCGCGTGAGATTTTCGCAGGGAGGCATAAGGGAGGCTTGAGGCGGATCGGGACGCTTCCGCCGCCCCCGCGCGCTTGGCGCGGAGGCGGCGGTTGGTGCGGCCTGTCTCAGGAGTGCTGGGGAAGGACCCCGAACAGCGCCACGCACCAGTTGGTGGCCGACGCCGAGCAAGTGCCACACCTATGGTTGTGGCGCTACTCACGTAAAAGTGATCATCGCAGCCCTGACCGGTGCGGACGTCATCCCCAGCTTCCTCCCCAGAAGCCTTGCGCACGCCTACCACATGTAGCGGTCGCGCAAAAAGTGATCGCAATATAGCCGCATTTCGGCTTGGCGCCGGGACCGTCCGCCCGCATGGTGAATCCTCAATCCCGGATTCGCCGTCAGAGCCCTGTACCCGATGAACGCGCACGTCTCGATCAAGTCTTCCACGCCCGGCCTGCTGACCCCGTCGGCGGCCTACAAGCCGTTCCGATATCCGTGGGCGTTCGACATGTGGAAGAAGCAGCAGCAGGTCCACTGGATGCCGGAAGAGGTGCCGCTGGGCGAGGACTGCAAGGACTGGGCGGCCAATCTGACGCCGTCCGAGCGCAACCTGCTCACCCAGATTTTCCGCTTCTTCACCCAGGCCGACATCGAGGTCCAGGACAACTACATGGAGCGCTACGGTCGGGTGTTCAAACCGACCGAGGTCAAGATGATGCTGGCGTCCTTCGCCAACATGGAGACCATCCACATCGCCGCCTACGCCCTGCTGCTCGAGACCATCGGTATGCCCGAGAGCGAGTTCGGGGCCTTCATGGAATACGAGGCCATGCGCGACAAGCATGACTTCATGGGCAAGTTCGGGGTCGAGACCAACGGCGACATCGCCCGGACGCTGGCCATGTTCGGCGGCTTCTCCGAAGGGCTTCAGCTGTTCGCCTCGTTCGCGATGCTGATGAATTTCCCGCGCCAGAACAAGATGAAGGGCATGGGTCAGATCGTCAGCTGGTCCGTCCGCGACGAGAGCCTGCACTGCGACGGGATCATCAAGCTCTACCACGCCTTCAACAAGGAGACCGGCGCGGTCACGAAGGAAGTGGCCGACGACATCGTCGAATGCTGCAAGACCGTGGTCGAGATGGAGGACCGCTTCATCGACCTCGCCTTCGAGATGGGGCCGGTCAACGGCATGACTCCGGACGACATCAAACAGTACATCCGTTTCATCGCCGACTGGCGCCTGCGCCAGCTGCATCTGCCCGAGATCTACGGCGTCAAGGAGAACCCGCTGCCCTGGCTGCAGTCGATGCTGTCGGGCGTGGAGCACGCCAACTTCTTCGAGGCCCGCGCCACCGAATACTCCAAGGCCGCCACCACCGGCGCCTGGCACGGTCCCGAGGGCGTCTGGGGCAGTTTCGACGCCATGATGAAGAAGCGGGCCGAGGGCGCGGAAGCCTGATCTAGTCCAGGTCGCAGTCGTAACGGGCGCAATAGAGCGACCTGATCCGATCGTTCTGCGTCTGGGTGATTGCGTTCAACTGGTCCTGCGCGCGCTCGATCGCGTCGTCGCTCATGTTCGGACGCGAAGGTCGGCGCTGGCCCAGGGTGAGCGCCTGCAAGTTCCCGATACTCTGGGTGCGCGCCAGATTGAGCGCGTGCGCCTCACGCCGCTCGGCGGCGGTTTCCCCCTCCACCGTGGCGACCATCTGCCGAACGCTTTCCAGACGGTCAGCTGCCAGTCCGTCCAGACGAAAGGCGTCGGGGCCGCTGGTCAGGGAAAGTCTCAGACGGGCCACCACTTGGCGCGCGACGGTCAGGGCTTCCGGGTCAGCTGCCGGTCCCGTCCAGGGCAGGACAGGCTCGACCGGCGGCAACCTGAAACTGAGGGGAAAGGCCACTCGCGCCCGGACGGGGACGCCGTCTCGGGACGAAGGTTCCGCCCGAAACTCGCTGCTGAGCGAAATCGCCGCGTCGCCAAAACCGAGTCCGCCGGGAGATTCGCTGACGACGCGGCAATTCTCCAGCACGCCCGAAACGGCCAGCTCACATTTCAGCCGCGTCCTGCCCTCTATCCCCGCGTCCGCAGCAAAACCCGGGAAGGCGTCGCCGAGGCTCTCGGGTGTGGGCGTCGACGTCCAGCTGGGGGCGACGACCACAGGAGCCGTCGCGCAGCTTGCCAAGGCGATGATCAGGCACGGGGCGGCCAGGAGCCCAAGCCACAGTTTCCCTTGCACGCGAACCATTCCCGTCTCCGCTTCCTATGTCCCCGGCTGGATATACGGAATCCGTCCGAAGAACCTCCGCTCATCGCCCCGGGGATCGTTCTCCATCCGGGCCGGCAGATCCATGATCATCGTCTCCCGCTGTTCCAGAGAATAGGGCGTCCAGCGCGGCAGGCCGGCGTGGTTCGGGTCGCCGGTGCGGGCGAAGGCCAGCAGGGCGTCGCTCATCCGGTCGGCCATGGCTTGTGCGTCCGGCCCGGCGGCGCCCGACCCCTCGGCGGCGACATTGTCCAGCATCAGGGGAATGTCCGAGGTGTGGAAGGCGCCGGTCCTGCCGTTGGGCAGGCGCGAGGCCCAGTCCAGCCGATAGACGAAGGCGGGCGATCCCTGCGCCGCCCGCATCTCGGCCTCGATGACGGCGGCGCGCCAGCTGCGCGCGGCGGTGGTGGCGCGGATCAGGACCTGATCGGGGCTCATCTCCGGGTGATTGGCGCGATACCAGGCCACGACCTCTTCCGGGGCGACGTCGATGCGCATCTGCGACGGCGTCAGCCGGGCGGGCAGGCTGTCCCATGTGAGACCGGCGTTGGCCGGATCGCCGCCGAGGAAGGCGAGAGTCTCCTCTCGCGTATTGCCGATCATCATCGGGATCTCGGCCGACTGCGGCGCGGCGTCGGGCCAGAAGGGGTGCCGGGTCAGGCTGCGCCCGTCCAGCACCGGCCCGAAATACAGAGAGCCCCCGAGGATGGGGTCGATCGCTGCCGAGGCCGCGATCAGCCGTTCGACCGGCATCGTGCGGACCTCCTCGATCCGGTCGGCCGTCAGTCCCAGGGCCTCCAGCCAGACCTCGGCGCGGCGGGTGGCGTTCAGCGGCCCCGAGGCCGTGACCTGCTGCCCGCTCATGGTCACCGCGCGGTGGAACAGGCCGGCGGCGGCGGGCATGGCCATCAGGGTGGCGATCTTGGCCCCGCCTCCGGATTGGCCGACCACGGTGACGCAGCCCGCGCCCCCGAAAGCCGCGATATTGTCGCGCACCCATTCCAGCGCCAGCACCAGATCCAGCTGCCCAAGATTGCCGCTGTCCTCGAACCCCGGCGCCAGCCGCGCCAGCGAGGCGTAGCCCAGCGGTCCGAGCCGGTGGTTGACGGTGACCACCACCACATCGCCGCGCGCCGCCAAACGGGCGCCGTTGGTCAGGGGGCTGGAGCCTGATCCGGTCGCATAGGCTCCGCCGTGGCTATAGACCATCACCGGGCGACGCCCGGTGTCGAGGTTCGGCGTCCACACATTGAGACGCAGGCAATCCTCGGACTGGTTCGGCTCGTCTCCGCGCTGGGGCGAGGCGGGGCCGAAGTCGCGTCCTGCAAACGGCTCTGTCCAGGCCGCAGGCGGTATCGGGGGCTGGAACCGCCGCGGGCCCGTGTCGGCGCCGTACGGCACGCCCTTGAAAGCCAGCACCCCGCCCTCGAAAC
>JALYPS010000066.1 GCA_030856285.1 Pseudomonadota bacterium | reverse complement strand
CACTCGATGACCGTCCCGACCGACGAGGCGAGAATGACCAGACGGTCGTCGCGATCGACGGCGTGGTCCCCGGCTGCGGCGCTGTCGGTCATAAGGTCCCTCCCCGGACTCATGTCGGGCTGAGCCTAGACCGGGAAACAGGAAAGCGCATCCGGGCGAAGAGGCGTCGTTGACTCCCGTTCCCTTCTGTCTCTGGCTACGGGCCAATGAGGGGGGATCGAATGGCGGACAACGACCTTTACCGGCGCCAGCTTGTGGAGCGCCTCGAGCGCGAGAAGGCGGACGCGCATCAGGAGATCGCGAGGGCGCAGGCGGATGAGGCCCGCGCGCGCGCGAAGGTGGCGGACAAGGCCGCGGCCATAGAGCGGGTGATCGCCGCCCGGGAGCCGCAAGCCGACGAGTGCAAGCGATGCCGTTTCGAGTTCGGCCGGACCTCGGTCCTCAGGCTCATGCCGTCGAAGTCGAAGGCCGCCCGATTCCAGTGCTCGCTCTGCGGTGACGAGGAAGAGCGAGCCTGACGGCCATTGGCGAGCCGGACAAAGCAAAGCCCCCGCCGCTTGCGCGACGGGGGCGATTGTTCACGAGAACAGCGAAGAAGCTTAGTCGCTTTCGCTGGAGTCGTCGGTGGCGACGATGATCGTGGCGATCAGCACCAGCGAACCGATGATGAGTACAGGAACAGGGATGCCGCGGAATTCACTCGAGTCACCCGATTCAGCGCCGACACGGTCGCCGACGCGGACGGCTGCGCTGTTGTTCTGGGCGACGGCCTGACCTGCGACGAGCAGGAGGCCGGCTGTGATGGCGGCAATGGTTTTCTTCATCAGTCAGTCTCCGGGTTGCTAGCGACAGGTAACGCTTTCACCTAGCCGAAGTTGCATACAAATTTGTGAACCGCCACGCTTGGGTATCATGCAATCTACGGTTTAGGCCAAATAGTGGCACCATTGCCGCACTCACGGTACGATTCGTCGCGGAATCGTCCAGGTGTTGTTTTCGACAACCGGAGGTCACTGAGGATCTACCGGATCGCCGCCGCTCCGCGCCCGCCGGCCAAGGCTTTCACCTCGGCCAGCGAGGTCATGGCGTTGTCGCCCGGTGTGGTCATCCCTAGCGCTCCGTGGGCCGCGCCGTAGTCGACGGCGGTCTGGGGCCCGAGCCCGTTCAGGAAGGCCCAGGCCATTCCCGATACGAAGCCGTCGCCGCCGCCGACGCGATCCAGAACCGCGATCTCGCGCACCGGCGTCGCATGGCGCTTGCCGCCCGCCCACAGCACCGCACCCCAGCGGTTGACCGAGGCGGAGACCGGGTCGCGCAGGGTGGCGGCGAAGACCTTGACGTTGGGGAGGTCCGTGGCCGCGCGGGCCACAAGGGCGTCGAACGGCGCGGCGTCGGTGGGGTCCGCGCGGGCTGCATGACCCTCGATGCCGAGGCAGGATTCAAAGGCGTATTCATCGCCGACCAGCACGTCGGCCAGGCCCGCGATCTCGCGGTTGACCCGCCGGGCGGCGTCGGGATCGGGGTGGCTGGACCACAGACTGGCGCGATAGTTCAGGTCGTAGCTGACCACCACGCTGTGTCGTTTGGCGGCCCGGATGGCGGCCAGGGTCGTGGCGGCGGTGCTCGCGGAAAGGGCCGCGAAGATGCCGCCGGTGTGCAGCCAACGCACGCCTTCAACGCCGAACAGGGCGTCCCAGTCGACCTCGTCCGGCTGCATCTGTGAGGCGGCGGAATTGGCCCGGTCCGAGGCGCCGAGGGCGCCGCGCACGCCAAAGCCGCGCTCGGTGAAATTCAGCCCCATACGGGTGTTGCGGCCGACTCCGTCGGCCTCGCGCCAGAGGATGTGGGAGGTATCCACGCCGCCCTGCAGGATCAGGTCCTCGGCGAGGGCACCCATCTCGTTGCGCGGCAGGGCGGTGACCACCGAGGTCCGCATCCCGAAAGTCTTTCTCAGACCGCGCGCGACGTTGTATTCGCCGCCGCCCTCCCAGACCTGGAAGCTGCGCGCCGTGCGGATGCGGCCCTCGCCCGGGTCGAGGCGGAGCATGACTTCGCCCAGGGCGACACAGTCCCAGCGGCAGTCTTCGGCCGGTCGAACGGCCAGCAGGTCGGTCATTTCATCAGCGAGGGCAGCCACAGCGAAAGCGCCGGGATGAAGGTGACCAGCATCAGCACGCCGGCGCAAGCCAGCCAGAACGGCCAGATGGTTTTCAGCGCCCGGGTCATGGGGATTCCGGCGATGGCGCTGCCGACGAACAGGACCGATCCGACCGGCGGCGTGATCAGGCCGATGCCGCAGTTGAGCAGCAGGATGACGCCGAACTGGACGGGATCGACGTCGAAGGCCTTGGCCACCGGCAGGAAGATCGGCGTGCAGATGATGATCAGCGGCGCCATGTCCATGAAGGTGCCGAGGATCAGCAGGATGACGTTGATCAGCAGCAGGATCAGGATCGGGTTGTCGGTCAGGGCCTGCAGCATATCGACCATCATGGTCGGCACCTGCATATAGGCCATCAGCCAGCCGAAGGCCCCGGCGCAACCGATGATGAACAGGACCATGCCCGAGGTCCGCGCCGCGCCGAGGCAGGCGGCCTTGAAGGCGCTCCAGGTCATGTGGCGATAGATCAGGCCGGTCACCACGGTGGCGTAGACCACGGCGATCGAGGCGCTCTCCACCGCGGTGAACACCCCGGCCCGGATGCCTCCGAAGATGATCCCGACCAGCAGCAGGCCGGGGATGGCGGCCACCAGCCGGACGGCGACGGCGCGGAAGCCGGGGAAGGCCTCGGCCGCATAGCCGCGCTTGCGGGCCACGACATAGGCGGTGACCATCAGGGTCGCGG
>JALYPS010000061.1 GCA_030856285.1 Pseudomonadota bacterium | reverse complement strand
CGGCTGCACCCCGCCGCCCATGTCGCCCGCCTGCTCGCCGCCGCGCCTGCCAGCGGCGTTCGCCAGGTCGACGCCGACACCGTCCTGTCTCCCGGCAGCGTCCGCGCCGCCCGCCTTGCCGCCGGGGCCGTCATTGACGCCGTCCGCGCTGTGGCCCGCGGCGAGACCGCCCGCGCCTTCGCCGCTGTCCGCCCGCCCGGCCATCACGCCGAGCCGGACCAGAGCATGGGCTTCTGCCTGTTCTCCAATGTCGCCGTCGCCGCCCGCGTGGCCCAGTCGGAAGGCATGGCTCGCGTCGCCGTCATCGATTTCGACGTCCACCACGGCAACGGCACCCAGGCGGCGTTCGAGGCCGACCGCAGCCTGTTCCTCGGCTCGATCCATCAGTCGCCCCTCTATCCCGGCACGGGCGCGGCGTCCGAGACCGGCGTCGGCAACATCGTCAACGTCCCGGTCCCGCCCCACGCGGCCCGCGAGGCCTGGCGCGGCGCCTTCGCCGGCGGTCTGATGCCGGCGCTGGAGGCCTTCTCCCCCGACCTGATCCTGATCTCCGCCGGCTTCGACGCCCATCGCCGCGATCCGCTCGCCCACCAGTCGTTGGAGGCCGAGGATTTCGCCTGGGCCACCCGGGCCGTGCTCGAGGTCGCGAGATCGTGCTGTGGCGGCAAGGTTGTGTCGTCGCTCGAGGGCGGTTACGACCTAGAGGGACTGGGCCGTTCCGCGGTCGCCCATGTTCAGGCCTTGGGGGAGGAATAAAGGACGGTTCGCCAATCGCTTGCCGCCGCACATCATGCCCGCCCCCGCCAGAGACTCACTGATGGCCGACCCGCCAGAGCCCGTGAAGCCGGCGCTCTCGAAGCCGGAGCCCGCGTCGCCGCCGCGCGCCGCCCTGGTCTCGGTGCGTCCCGGGGCCATCGTCCTGGCCCGCCACGGCGAGCCGGCCCTGTCGCGCAAATGCTATCTCACCTCCGACCAGTACCGGGACTGGTGGGCCAAATACGAGGTCGGCGGCCTGCGCGCCGGCCAGACTCCCCCGCCCGAACTGGTGGCGACAGCGCAGGGCGCCGGCGCCATCTACGCCTCGACCCGGCCGCGCGCCCAGGAAACCGCCGCCGCCATCTGCGCCGGGCGCGAGGTCATGTCGGACGCCCTGTTCATCGAGGCGCCCCTGCCGCCGCCGCGCTTCCCGGCCTGGTTCAAGCTGCCTCCCAAATACTGGGGTGTCGTGGCCCGTATCTGGTGGCACGCCTTTAATCACCACGAGGGTCAGGAAACCCGCGTGCAGGCCGAAGGCCGGGCCGAAAAAGCCGCCCAGGCCCTGATCGCGCGCGCCGAGAGCGGGCAGGACGTGCTGGTTCTGGCCCATGGCTATTTCAACCACATGGTCGGCAAGCGACTGCGCACCGACGGCTGGGATCTGGTCCATAATCAGGGCTTCAAATACTGGTCCCAGCGCCGCTACGAGAAGCGCTGACGCGCGGGAGAGGACCATGATCCGACGCGCCCTGCTCGCCTTATGCCTCGCCGCCGCCCTCTCGGCCCCGGCCTTCGCCCAGGATGCGGCGCCAGCCCCCGCCGCTGTCCGCGTCATCCTCGAAACCAGCGCCGGGAA
This sequence comes from Pseudomonadota bacterium, assembly GCA_030856285.1. Taxonomy (GTDB): domain Bacteria; phylum Pseudomonadota; class Alphaproteobacteria; order Caulobacterales; family Caulobacteraceae; genus Brevundimonas. Next base: position 473 of record JALYPS010000061.1, on the reverse strand, counting down.
CATCCTCGTCGAGACCGACCCCCGCGCCCCCGTCACCGCCGCGAACTTCCTGCGCTATGTCGATGAGGGCCGGTTCGACGGCGTGGACTTCTACCGCGGCATGGAACTGGGCGGCGGGACCGGCGTGGTCCAGGGCGGGACCAGCAATGCGCCCGACCGCATCCTGCCGCCCATCGCCCACGAACCGACCAGCCAAACCGGCCTGCGCCACGTCGACGGGGCCCTGTCCATGGCGCGTTTCGATCCCGGCACCGCCGACGGCGACTTCTTCATCATCGTCGGCGCCCTGCCGGGCTTTGACGCCGGTCAGGCCGCCCCGGGCGACCCCGGCTTCGCCGTCTTCGGTCGGGTGGTCGAGGGCATGGACGTGGTCCGCGCCATCCTCGTCGCGCCCAAATCCCCCACCGAGGGCGAGGGCTTCATGCGCGGCCAGATGCTCGATCCGCGCGTCCGCATCGTCTCCGCCCGCCGCG
>JALYPS010000030.1 GCA_030856285.1 Pseudomonadota bacterium | reverse complement strand
CGAGCGACTTCGCGATCGCCGCCTCGCCGGTCTTCTCGCCGAGGATGAGCTCGACCAGCATCATCTTGTCGACGGGCGAGAAGAAGTGGATGCCGATGAAGTCCTCGGGCCGGACGCTGGCCTCGGCTAGGCCGGTGATCGGCAGGGTCGAGGTGTTGGAGCCGAACACGGCGCCCGCGGCCAGCTGGGCCTCGGCCCGCTTTGTGACGTCGGCCTTGATCTCGCGGTTCTCGAACACCGCCTCGATGACCAGGTCCGAGCCCTTGATCAGGTCGTAGTCGGTGGTCGCGGTCACCGAGCCGAGCAGGGCGTCATATTTGGCCTGATCGATCTGGCCGCGCGAGAGGCGCTTCTTCAGCAGGTCGGCGACGTGGGCCTTCCCCTTGTCGGCGTCCTCCTGGGTGCGGTCGATCAGGATGGTCTCGATCCCGGCCAAGGCCTGCACATAGGCGATACCCGCGCCCATCATGCCGGCGCCGATGACGGTGACCTTCTTCGGATCGGACTTCGGCTGGTTGGCGGGGCGGACGGCGCCCTTGTCGAGCTCCTGTTTCGACAGGAACAGCGAGCGGATCATGGCCTGGGCCTGCGGCGTCATCAGGGTCTTGATGAAGTAGCGGGTCTCGATGCGCAGGGCCGCGTCCATCGGCACCTGAATGCCCTCATAGACGGCCTTCATCAGATTCAGCACGGCCGGATAGTTGCCGTAGGACTGTTTGCGCAGCATGGCGTTGCCGACCAGGAAGTTCTGGATTCCGGCGGGGTGGTAGGGGCCGCCGCCTGGCTGTTTGAAACCCTTGTCGTCCCACGGCTGGACGGCCTTGCCGCCGCCCTTGATCCAGGCCTTTGCCGCATCGACCTCGGCCCCCTTTGCCACGACCTCATGGACCACGCCGGCCCCCTTGGCGTCGTTGGGGCGCCAGGACGAACCGGCGCTCATCGCCGTCATCGCCGCCTGCACACCGATCAGGCGCGTCAGCCGCTGGGTGCCGCCACCGCCGGGGAACAGGCCGACCTTGATCTCGGGCAGGCCGAGCTGGATCTTGTTGTCGTCGGCCACGACCCGGTAGTGGCAGGCCAGCGTCAGCTCGAGGCCGCCACCCAGCGCCAGACCGTTGATGGCCGCGGCCACCGGCTTGCCGCAGGTCTCGAGCGCACGCAGGGCGCCGTTCAGCTTCCAGCCCGCGTCATAGGCGTCCTGCAACGAACCGCCCGCCAGCATGCCGCCCGCCATGTCGCCAAGGTCGGCGCCGGCGCAGAAACCGCTCGCCTTGCCCGAGGTCAGGACCGCGCCCTTGATGGCTTCGTCGGTCTTCACCCGTTCAACCCACTCGGGGATCTCCTGCATCACGCCCGAGGTCAGGGTGTTCATCGACCGTCCGGGGACGTCGAAAGTGATCAGGGCGATGCCGTCGGCGTCGACGTCGATCTTGAAGTTTTCCATGCTCATGATCCTCAGACGCGTTCGATGACGGTGGCGGTGCCCATGCCGCCGCCGATGCACAGGGTGATCAGGGCGGTCGATTTGTTCGAACGCTCCAGCTCGTCCAGCGCGATGCCGGTGATCATGGCGCCGGTGGCGCCGAGCGGGTGGCCCATGGAGATACCGCCGCCGTTCACGTTCATCTTGTCGTGCGGGATGTCGAGCGCCTGCATGTAGCGCAGCACCACGGCGGCGAAGGCCTCGTTCAGCTCCCAGACGTCGATGTCGGCGGTGGTCATGCCCAGTTTGGCAAGCAGCTTCTTCGTCACGAACTCGGGGCCGGTCAGCATGATCGAGGGCTCGGAGCCGATCGAGGCGGCGCCGACGATGCGGGCGCGGGGCTTGAGGCCCAGGGCCTTGCCGGCTTCCAGCGTGCCGATCAGCACCCCGGCGGAACCGTCGACGATGCCCGAGGAGTTGCCGGGCGTGTGGACGTGATTGACCCGCTCGACCTCGGGGTAGCGCTGGTTGATCACGCTGTCGAAGGCCATCTCGCCCATCATGGCGAAGGATGCGTTCAGGGCGCCCAGCGACTGCATGTCGGTGTTGGGGCGGATGGTCTCGTCGCGATCCAGCTGGACGAGGCCGAGCTGGTTCTTCACCGGGATGACGGATTTCGAGAACCGGCCGTCGGCCCAGGCGGCGGCGGCGCGCTTGTGGCTCTCCATGGAGTAGGCGTCGACGTCGTCGCGGCTGAAGCCGTATTTCGTCGCGATCATGTCGGCCGAGACGCCCTGGGGCACGAAATAGGTCGGGAAGGCCGAGGTCGGGTCGACCGGCCAGGCGCCGCCGTCCGAGCCCATCGGCACACGGCTCATCGCCTCGATGCCGCCGCCGACGGCGAAGTCAGCCTCGCCGGACTTCACCTTGGCCGCGGCCATGTTCACGGCCTCGAGGCCGGAAGCGCAGAAGCGGTTGATCTGGACGCCGGCCACGGTTTGGGCCCAACCCGCCGAAAGCACCGCGGTGCGTGCGATATCCGCGCCCTGTTCGCCCACCGGCGACACGCAACCGAGGATGACGTCGTCGACCTTGGACGTGTCGAGATCGTTGCGGTCCCGCAGGGCTTCCAGCACCTGGGTCGCCAGGCTCAGGCCCGTGATCTCGTGCAGGGATCCGTCCTTCTTGCCCTTGCCGCGCGGCGTGCGAACCGCGTCATAGATATAGGCTTCGGCCATGGGAGTCGGTCTCACATTTGAGCGCCCTGACGCTCGCCACGCGGTGGCTCGCTGCTTGAGGGCAAGTGCGGATTGGAAACTTGCTCGCCACAAACCCTACGTTTACGTCAACGTCAAGTATTTCATCGTCGCCGGCATGGCTGTGTCAACCACCGGACGCCGGAAAGCCGTGAATTGCGAGAACGACTCTCACCTAACTTGGCCGTTGGAACAGGCGCGGAGGTCGGGGCCTTTAAGCCGCCAGACACATCCACTGCCAAGGAGGAGATGACCATGGCCCAGACTTACGAAGAGATGGACGCCATTGCGATGCTGAAGGCCGACCACCGCAAGGTGGAGGAGATCTTCGCTGCGTTCGATAAGGCGACCTCGACGTCGAAGAAGCAGGCGCTGGCCCATCAGGCCTGTCTTGAGCTCAAGGTCCACACGGTGCTGGAGGAGGAGGTCTTCTATCCGGCCTGCCGCGGCAAGATCGAGGAAGACCTGTTGAACGAGGCCTATGTCGAGCATGACTCGGCCAAGCTGCTGATCAACGAGATCGAGGGCGCCAGCCCGGACGATGAGTTCTACGACGCCAAGGTCAAGGTGCTATCCGAGATGATCGAGCACCACGTCGAGGAAGAGGAGATGCGCGCCGAGGGCATGTTCGCCCAAGCCCGCGCCGCCGGTCTCGACATGGACGCCCTGGCTGACGCCATGCGCGCGCGCAAGGCCTCGGCGATGGAGGAGTTCCAGGCCGGCAAACTCGCCGAGACCCTGACGCTCGAGGGCGACGACACCGAAAAGGCGCTGATGGACACGCCGCAGGGTTCTGACGCTCGCTGACCGGAATCAGGGACGGCGCCGCCGCCGGTGCGCTATGGTCGCGCATCTGACGTAAGAGGCCCCATGCGCTGTTCCCTGTTTCTCGCCCTCGCCCTGACGACCGGTCTTGCCGCACAGGCCTGTGCGGCGCCGGTCGCTTCGCCGCACGACGAGCCGATGCGTGTCGCCGCCCCGCCGGAAGATGTGCCCGCCCGGCTGCTGGCGGCGCACAATGTCGAACGGCGGCGGGTCGGCACGCCCCCCTTGCAATGGGACGCCGCTCTCGCGGCCGAAGCAGGGGTCTGGGCGCGCGAGCTGGTGGAGACGGGCCGGTGGGAACACGATCCGGCCCAGCATGGCCATGGGGAGAATCTGTGGACCGGCTGGGGCGGCCGGGTCTGGACGCCCGAGGATATGGTCGCGGAATGGGCGGCCGAGAAGCGCGATTATGTGCGCGGCGTGTTTCCCAATGTCAGCCGGACCGGCGACTGGACCGCTGTCGGCCACTACACCCAGATCGTCTCGCGGAGCACGACCCATGTCGGTTGCGCCATCGCCTCGCGGGGCGATCGCTCGGTGCTGGCATGCCGCTACTCGCCGCCGGGCAATATCGACGGCAGGCGGATCTACTAGCCGACGTATCCGGCCTGCATCAGTTCGGCGATATGGACGATGGCGACGGGGCGGTCGGCCTCGACGACCAGCAGCGTGGCGATCCTGTTCTGGGTCATCAGGTCCACGGCGTCGCTCATCCGGGCGTCCGGCGCGATGATCTTTGGGCCGGCGCTCATGACGTCGGCGGCGGTCAGGCCGTTGAGGTCGCGTGAGAAGGCCCGGCGCACGTCTCCGTCGGTGACGATCCCGGCCAGGGTTCCGTCGTCGTTCAGCACGGCCGCGGCGCCCTTGCGGCCCTCGGTGATGGCCGAAACCACCTCAGCGAAGGTCGCGCTCAAGGGCACGGTTGCAGCGGCCGGCGGACGGTCCCCCATCCAGTCGCGGACGCTCTGCAGGCTCATGCCCAGCTTGCCGCCGGGGTGGTGCAGGCCAAAGGCCTCGGCGGTGAAGCCGCGGCGGTCCATCAGCACCATGGCCAGGGCGTCGCCGAGGGCCAGGGTCATCAGGGTCGAGGTCGTCGGGGCCAGACCGTTGGGGCAGGCCTCGGCCACCTGCGGCATCGTCAGGCAGACGGCGGATGAGCGGCCCAGGAAGCTGTTCGGCCTCTGGGTCAGGCCGATCACCGGAATGCCCTCGCGCTGGCAGTAGAGCAGCGGATCGCGCAGCTCGCGGCTTTCGCCCGAGTTGGAGATGGCCAGCAGGGTGACGTCCTTGCGCAGCATGCCGAGGTCGCCGTGGCTCATTTCGGCCGGGTGGACGAAGAAGGCGTTGGTTCCGGTGGAGGCGAGGGTGGCGGCGATCTTGCCGCCGATATGACCCGACTTGCCCATGCCGGTGACGACCAGATAGCCGGGGCGGGACAGGATGATGTCGCAGGCGCGCGCGATGCTGTCGTCGAGGCCGGCCTCCAGCGCCCGCAGCGCGGCGATGTTCAGCTGGATCACCTCGCGCGCCCGGGCGGTCATGGCGGCGCGATCGGCGGACAGGGCAGGGGCGGCGGCGTCGGTCATGCTGCGGAATTGGCCCATCCGGCGCGGTTTCACAATCCGTCGGGCGACTGGAGCCGAATGCTGCGATGCGAGAAAATTGGCCCCAAGGCTCAACCTTTGCCGGATGGCTGCGTTGAATCGGCCATGCGGACTTCAAACCTGAACACCGACGGCGCCTCAGCGCCGGTCGAGGCGCTCTCGTACCTGCCGCCGCCGCCAGCCCTTCTTCACAGGCCGGCCCTGTTCCTCGACATGGACGGCGTGCTCGCGCCGCTGGCGGCCACGCCGGACGCGGTCGTGCCCGATGCGCGGCGGACAGCGGTGCTGCGTCGGCTGGCGGAACGGCTGGACGGGCGGGTCGCCATCCTGAGTGGCCGCACCCTCGCCGAGATCGACCGGATTGCGGAGAGCGCTTCCGCCTCCGCCTCCGGGGTGCACGGGCTTGAGCGCAGGCGGGCGGATGGCTCTCTGGACCACGCTCCCGCTGATCCGGCGGTCCGCGACGCCGTGGTCGCCTTCGAACGCTTCGCCCGGGAACGTCCCGGCACGATCGTGGAAGACAAGGCGGTGTCGGCAGGCCTGCATTATCGCGGGGCGCCGACCGAAGCCGCGGCCGCCAAGGCCCTGGCCCGCGATCTCGCCGACGAAACCGGGCTGGCGTTGCAGTCGGGTCATCTGGTGGTCGAGCTGAAGACGCCGGGAACCGACAAGGGCACCGCACTCAAGGCCTTCATGCAGGAGGCGCCCTTCGCGGGCGCCATTCCCGTCATGCTCGGTGACGACCTGACCGATGAGGACGGGTTCCGCGCCGCCGCCGACCTGGGTGGCTTCGGCGTGCTGATCGGACCGCGGCGCCGGACTGCCGCGACCTACGGCCTGCCCGACGTGGACGCCGTCCTGACCTGGCTGGACGCCGTCGAGGCGCGCCCATGACCCCGAACCTCGACCTCGCCCCCATCGGCAACTGTTCGATCAGCGCCCTGATCGACCGCGACGCCCGCTATGTCTGGGCCTGCGCGCCACGGGTGGATGGGGACCCGGTGTTCTCGGCCCTGATGGACGGGTCCGATCCCGATCACGGCTTCTGGGACATCGAAATGGAGGGGCAGGCGACGGTCGAACAGGCCTACGTCCGCAATACGCCTGTGCTCCGCACCGTCCTGACAGCGGAGGACGGGGCCTCGGTGGAGATCATCGACTTCGCCCCGCGCCACCCGAAACACAGCCGCGTCTATCGCCCGCTGGCCTTCAGCCGCATCGTCCGGCCCCTTAACGGGTCGCCGCGCATCCGTGTCCGCCTCCGCCCATCCGCCGACTGGGGCGCGCGCCGGGCGGAGACCACCAACGGCTCGAACCACATCCGCTATCTGTGCACGGACGTGACGTTCCGGCTGACCACCGACTGCCCCGTGTCCCACATCCTCAATGAGCGGGTCTTCCGGCTGGAGCGGCCGCTGGCCTTCTTCTTCGGACCCGACGAGGGCTACGATCAGGATGTCGGTCCCGGCGTCGCGGCTGAACTGGATCGCACCGTGGCCTATTGGCAGGATTGGGTCCGCACCCTCTATCTGCCGCTCGACTGGCAGGAGGCGGTGATCCGCGCCGCCATCACGCTCAAGCTCTGCGCCTATGAGGAGACCGGCGCGATCGTCGCGGCCATGACCACCTCCGTGCCCGAGTTTCCCGAGAGCGGACGCAACTGGGACTACCGGTACTGCTGGATCCGCGACGCCTATTATGTCGTGCGGGCGCTGAACCGGCTCGGCGCGGTCGATCTGCTGGAGAACTACCTCGGCTATCTGCGCAATCTGGTCGACGCCTCCGCCGGGGGCCATGTCCAGCCGGTCTATGGGGTCGGGCTGGAAGAGGACATCGACGAGCGGATCACCGAAACCGTCGCCGGCTATCGCGGCATGAAGCCGGTGCGCATCGGCAATCAGGCGCGCGAGCATCTTCAGCACGACGTCTATGGACAGATCGTCCTGCCGCTGGTGCAGGCCTTCTATGACCAGCGGCTGCTGCGTCCAGGCACGATAGACGATTTCCATGCCCTGGAGAAGGTCGGCGACCGGGCCTTCGCCATGCACGACCAGGTCGACGCCGGCCTGTGGGAGTTCCGCACCATCGCCCGCGTGCACACCTATTCCTCGGTCATGTGCTGGGCCGCCTGCGACCGTCTGGCCAAGGCCGCGGATCATATGGGCCTCGCCGACCGCGCCGCGTTCTGGACCGACCGGGCGAGGATCATCCGCGAACGGATCGAACGCGAGGCCTTCCTGCCCGACGAGGGCCGGTTCGCCGCCAGTTTCGGCAATCGCGAGCTGGACGCCTCCCTGCTTCAAATGACCGATCTCGGCTTCCTCGACGCCCGCGACCCGCGACAGGTCGCGACCTTCGACGCCATCGAGCGCGATCTGAAGAAGGGGCCCTATCTGTTCCGCTACATCGAGGCGGATGATTTCGGCGAGCCGGAGACGGCGTTCAACTTCTGCACCTTCTGGTTCATCGAGGCCCTGCACCAGAACGGCCGCGACGCCGAGGCGCGCGAAATCTTCGAGGAGATGCTGAGCCGCCGGACCCATGCCGGCCTGCTGTCCGAGGATCTGTCGCTGGGCGACAAGGAGCTGTGGGGCAATTATCCACAGACCTACTCCCTGGTTGGCATCATCAATTGCGCTGTCCTGCTCAGCCGCTCGTGGACAGACGCGCGGTGAAATCCCTTTGCGAACCAGGGACGTGCAGAATCGTTGACCGGCCATGAGCCGTCTGATCGTCGTCTCCAACCGCGTGTCCGCGCCCAAGGACCCCGCCGCCGGTTCGGCCGGCGGTCTGGCCATGGCGTTGTCGGCCGCCCTGAGGAAGTACGACGGCCTGTGGTTCGGCTGGTCCGGCGAGACCATCGAGAAGTTCACCGGCGAACTGAAGATGGAGGACCGCGCGGGCGTCACCGTCGCCCTGGTCGATCTGGAGGCCCAGGACGTCGACGAATATTACAATGGCTACGCCAACAAGACCTTGTGGCCGCTGTTCCATCACCGGGTCGACCTGACCGCCTATGAGCGATCCTACGGCGAGGGATACGAGCGCACCAACGCGCGGTTCGCCGAGGTGCTCTCGCCGTTGATCCAGCCCGAGGACGTCAT
>JALYPS010000026.1 GCA_030856285.1 Pseudomonadota bacterium | reverse complement strand
GGCGGCGGTGGCCTTCGCCACCCTTGCGCTGACCATCGTCGCCCAGTTGGCCATGCCGTGGCTGATGGCTGTGATCAACGTCGGCTTCCTCGACGACCCGGCGCGCTTCAAGTTGGCGGTCGTCCTGACCCAGATCACCATGCCCTATCTGCCCTGTATGGCGGTGGCGGCCCTGCTCAGCGGGGTGCTGAACGCGCGGGGACGGTTCATCGTCTCGGGGGCCTATCCGGTCCTGCTCAACGTCATCATGCTGGCCGCGGTGATCCCGGCCCAGGGCGGCCAGATCGGCGCCGCCTACGCCGCCTCCTGGGCGGTGCTCCTCGCGGGCGTGTCCCAGGCAGGCCTGTGCTGGTGGGCAGCGCGCCGCGCGGGCGCCGATATCCGTCTGGCCCTGCCGCGGCTGAGCCCGGCGGTAAAGGCCATCATCATCACCGCCATTCCCGCCGCCATCGGCAATTCGGCGACCCAGATCAACGTCTTCATCTCGGGCAATCTGTCCAGCTTCGTGGCCGGAGGCCGGACCTGGCTGGCGACGGCGGACCGGCTCTACCAGCTGCCGCTCGGCCTCGTCGGTGTCGCCATCGGCATCGCCCTTCTCCCCCGCCTGTCGCGCGCGGTGGCGTCCGCGGATCACGGCCAGCAGCAGGCCTCCATGGATGAGGCCCTGACCCTGTCCATGGCCCTGACCCTGCCGGCGGCGGCGGCCCTGATGGCCATGCCCTATTTCCTGATCGACGCCCTGTTCACCCGGGGCGCCTTCCTGCAGATCGATGCCGTCAACACGGCCCGCGCCCTGTTCCAGTTCGGCTGGGGCGTGCCGGCCTTCGTCCTGATCCGTATCCTGGCCCCGGCCTTCTTCGCCCGGCGGGACACGCGCACGCCGATGATCTTCGCCCTCGTCTCCGTGGCGGTGAACGCGGCCCTGGCGATCGGCCTGTTCAACCTCGGTTGGGGCATAGCGGGCATAGCGGCGGCGGTTTCCGCCGCGGCCTGGACCAATGTGATCCTGCTGGCCGCGACCTTGTGGCGGCGCGGCCTGTACCGGCCCGGCCCGCAGGCGCTGTCGCGCCTCGCCCGCATCGGCCTGTCCGCATCCGGTCTGGCGCTGATCGTCGGCCTGGCCGCCGCCAGTCGGACCCGGATAGAGGCGCCTGTGGCCGATATTCTCGGGGCGATCGGCGTCGGCGTCGGCGCCAAGGAGGGCGCCCTTCTGCTCGTCACCGCCGCGGGTGGCCTGGCCTATATCGTTCTGGCCTTCGCGACGCGGGCGATCACGCCGGCCGAGGTGAAGGGCCTGCTGCGGCGAACAGGCAAGTAACGGCTTGCTCCTTTGGCGACGGTCGGGCATTGCGCCTCGACATGACCGACGCCTCCCATCCCGCTCCCGCCTATGCTGGCCCCCGCCGCATCCTGTCCGGCATCCAGGCCTCGGGCGCGCTTCATCTGGGCAACTATCTGGGGGCCCTGAAGCGGTTCACCCAGTTACAGGACACGGGCGCGCCCTGTTTTCTGTTCGTGGCCGACCTGCACGCCATCACCGTCTGGCAGGACCCGGCCCTGCTGACCGCCCAGACGCGCGAGATCGCCGCCGCCTATCTGGCCTCCGGCCTTGATCCGGCGCGGTCGGTGATCTTCCCGCAGTCGGCGGTGCGCGCGCATTCGGAGCTGGCCTGGATCCTCAACTGCGTCGCCCGCCTCGGCTGGCTGGACCGGATGACCCAGTTCAAGGAGAAGTCGGGCAAGCACAAGGAGCGCTCCAGCGTCGGCCTCTACACCTATCCGGTGCTGCAGGCGGCGGACATCCTGCTCTACAAGGCCACCGAGGTGCCGACCGGCGAGGACCAGAAGCAGCACCTCGAACTGACCCGCGACATCGCCCAGAAGTTCAACACCGATTTCAACGCGCCCGGCTACTTCCCCCTGCCCGAGCCCCTGACCCAGGGCCCGGCGCCGCGGGTCATGAGCCTGCGCGACGGCGCGGCCAAGATGAGCAAGTCCGATCCGTCGGATCAGTCGCGCATCAACCTGACCGACGACGCCGACACCATCGTCGCCAAGATCCGCAAGGCCCGCACCGACCCGGACGCCCTGCCCGAGACGCTGGAAGGCCTCGAGGGCCGCGCCGAGGCGAAGAACCTCGTCACCATCTATGCCGCCCTCGCCGACATGAGCCGTGAGGCGGTGCTCGCGCAGTTCGCCGGTCAGGGCTTCGGCACCTTCAAGCCGGCGCTCGCCGACCTCGCCGTCGCCTCCATGGCCCCGGTCAGCGCTGAGATGCGCCGGCTGATGGCCGAACCGACCGAGATCGACCGCGTCCTCAGGGACGGCGCTGAACGCGCCGCCGCCATCGCTGATCCGGTGGTGGACGAGGTCAAGAAGATCGTGGGCTTCTGGAGAGGCTGATCAGGCCACGCGGTCCAGCCGGGCGATGAAGAAGCCGTCCAGCCCGCCCTTTTCCGCCCACATCGACGGCAGGATGCGCAGCCAGCCTTCGGGCGTCAGGGCCTCGTCCGGCGCGCCCACCGCCGCGGGGACGGCGGGCGCCGTCCTGAAGGCCGTGTTGCGGCGCAGGAAGGCTATGATCTGGGTCTCGCCCTCCTCGCGTTCGAGCGAACAAACGCAATAGACCAGCCGCCCACCCGGTTTGACGCGCTCGGCGGCGGCGTCGAGCAGCCGGTGCTGGACGTCGGCCAGTTTGGCGACATCGGCGGGCTTTGTGGCGCGCAACACCTCCGGATTGCGGCGGAAGGTGCCGGTCGCGGTGCAGGGCGCGTCCAGCAGCACGGCGTCGAAGAGGCGCGGATCGTCCCAGTCCTCGGCGGGGACGGCGAAGACCTCGGCGGACAGACCGGTGCGGGCCAGATTTTCGGTCAGCCGCCTGAGCCGTGGCGCGGACCGGTCCAGCGCGACGACCGAGGCGCCCGAGGCGGCGATCTGAAGCGTCTTGCCGCCGGGCGCGGCGCAGAAATCAACAATGGCTTCGCCGGCAGTCGGCGCCAGCATGCGAACCGGCACGGCGGCGGCGGCGTCCTGCACCCACCAGATCCCGTCGTCAAAGCCCGGCCAGCTCGCCAGATCGCCGCGACGGCCGGTGCGGACGGTGTTCCCGGCCATCACCTCGCCGTCCAGCGCCTCGGCCACCGCGGCGGCGTCCGCATCGGGCTTGAGGCTCAGGTCGGTGGCCGGTTCCTCGCGGGCGGCGAGGGCCAGACCGGTCAGGGTCGCCTCGCCATAGGTCGCGCGCCAGCGGGCGGCCAGCCATTCGGGCAGGTTGGATTCGGCCGTCGTAAAGCCCGGCCCCTCGCGCTCGATGCCGCGCAGGACGGCGTTGACCAGATTCTTGTAGGGCCGGGTCTTGACCTCACGCTCGGCCAGTTTGACCGCTGTCGACACCGCCGCGAAGGCCGGGGTCTCGAGCACCAGGGTCTGGGCCAGCGCCACGCGCAGGATGGTGCGCACGGCGAGCGGCGGGGCCTTCTGCAGCTTGCGATCGAGGATCTGGTCGATCTCGCCCAGCCGGCGCAGGGCGGCCATCGCCACGGCGCGGGCGAAGGCGCGGTCGGGTCCAGGCAGGTCGGAAACCTCGCGGAACGACAGGGCCGCGTCCAGCCCGCCCCGACCTTCCAAGGCGGCGTTCAGCAGCACGCCGGCGGCCAGACGGGCCTCGACGCCGATGTCGGCGCTGTCGTCACGGGGATCGACCT
>JALYPS010000016.1 GCA_030856285.1 Pseudomonadota bacterium | reverse complement strand
GTCGGCGCGCGCGAGCTGGCCGGCCGTCTGGCCTCTGATCTGCCGATGAAGGCCCAGACGCTCAAGGCCGTGGTCAGCCGGACCCTCTAGGCCGTTCGAGGCTCGTTCCGGTCGCGGATACGTCGCGCCAGCCGGAACACCACGATCGCCAGTATGACCAGCACGATCGGAATGACGATCGGCGCCAGGAAGGCGACTATCACGGTCAGGAAGGCCAGTACGTCCTCGACCAGCGACACGAGCGGATTGCCCAAGCCGCCGGTGGTCGCCGTCGAGCCGACCCTCACCCCCGTCTGCGCGGCGTTGAAGGCCAGGGCCGCCGGCGCGCCGACGATCAGGCCGGCGAGGGCGGCCGTGGAGGGATCAACGTTCCAGAACACGCTGCCCGCCGCCACCGCCCCCGCGACCGGCCGGGTGACATAGCCGATGGCGTTCAGCCCGTGGTCGATGGCCGGGACCTTGTCGCCGAGGAACTCGGCCACAGTCGCCGTCCCCAGAGCCGCGATGGCCGGCCACGACACCAGCCAGTCCATCTGGTCGATCAGGCGCACGCCGAACATCTCGAACTTGGCGGACAGCGCCAGCATCAGCAGCGGCAGGAAGGTGCGCAGCCCGGTCGCCGAGGCGAGGCCCAGCCCGAGCAGCGCCGGCAGCACCCAGGTCTGCATCGGCCCCGCCGCTGCGCTGATCGAGGACAGGTCGAGATCGGGCATGGGTCGCCTCCGCGTCGTTCCTCACACAATGCGCGGGAAAGCCTCTCCGCTCCATCGGGAATTCGGCCAGGGCTGCGTCGGATCGGGAAGGCGGAGCCTTCTGACCGCGGCCAACAGGAATGTCAGACCTTGATGTCGTCGAACTCCGGATGCCGCTTCAGCCAGGCGACGGCGTAGCCGCATCGCGGCGCCAGCTTCAGTCCCTCGGCCCGCGCGTGTTCGCCCAGCGCCTGCATGAACCGCCCCGACGCGCCCGTGCCGCGCAGGGCCGGATCGGCCTCGACGTGCAGAATCACGCGCGTCGACCCCTGCACCGCATAGTCGGCGAAGACGGTGCGCAGCTGTCCCTCGGGATCGGCGAATCCCTGTTCGAACCGCTGGTCGGCGAGGACGTCGCGAAAATCGGTCATGGGGGCCTCGGCGTGTCGGGGAACGTACATCCAGCCAACACGGAAATCGCCGAACGTGTTCCCCGAAAACCGGCGTAAGCTGGATTCCGTCAGGAACCGGGGCGCCTCAGGGGCCCTTGTCGCCCAGCAGCCTGAACAGGCCGATGATGCTCTTGATCGTGAACCAGACGGTCAGGAACAGCAGTCCCAGCCCCAGCAACAGCGCGAGGGGTATCAGGATGACGCCCATTTCGTTCGCGGCCAGGAATGCGACGACACAGATCGCGATGCCGATCCACAGCAGGATGGTCCACCAGAACACTGACCAGAACAGGCTGATCTGGGCGTCGATATGGGCCCGCGACAGGCCGTCCGATCCCCCGCGCCCGGCATAGGCGACGATCAGGCCGACGATGACCAGCAGGTTCGCGCTGGGCAGGGACAGGATGTACAGGCCCCAGGCGATCAGCGCCGCCGGCCGGCCCTCGGACTCATGGCCGGTGGCGAAGCGGGGCTCCTTGGGGGCGTCGGGCAATGTCTCGGCCATGGCGTCTCTCCCTTAGATCCACCAGCCGCGCGGATCAGCGATCTCGCGGCCGGACTTCAGAGCCCAAACGCCCCAGGCGCCGCGAAGCACCATCCACATGGCGAGACCGAACAGGATCGGCACGCCGAGAGCGAAGGGCGCCGCGAGCAGGATCAACCCGGCCACCGCCGCCACCGCCGCCGCCCAAAGGGTCCGGCGCTGATAGATGAAGTGCGACGCCGACAGGTCGTCCTCGGGCCCGGCCCGTCCGGTGACGGCGAACAGGCCGATCGCCGCAGACACGCCCACGGTCGGCACGGCGAAAAGGATCAGGGCGTAGACGGCGTACGGACCCAGGCCGCCGCCGGGGATCGCGGCGCCCTGGTCGCGCCGCCGCCGGCGGGTCGAGAACTCACGCGACGGCGCAAAGATCGAACCGGCCTCGACCGGCTCCGGCAAGAGGATTTCGTCCTCGACCGCCTCAGGTTCGGGCTCGGGCTCGGGCTCAGGCTCCGGCTCGGGCTCAGCCATGCGCAGGCGGCCTTCCAGCGACGCCGGAGAGGCGAAGCCGATCAGATCGTCGTCGTGGTCGTCCCCAGGGTCGTTCTCGTGGGGGGGATCGCCGGGTTCGGCCATCGGATATCCTTCAGTCCGGTCCAAGTAATGACGGCGCCTCGCTTTCGGTGCAACCGCGCCCTGTCAGCGCGTCAGCACCACCTCGCAGCCGGCGGCGGCGGCGGCGTCCAGCGCGCCCGGCTTTTCGATCCGCACCGTGCAGCGC